>CAYFGG010000017.1:0-11934 GCA_964342795.1 uncultured archaeon
GAGGAAGAAGTAACAGAAGAGGAAGAAGTAACAGAAGAGGAAGAAGATCTATCAGATTCTACAATAAATACAGATGAAACTTCAGGTTCAGGAGATTCCGAGGTATCATTATCATTACCAGAAAATGCAATTTCATATGGACTAATAGTAACTGCAGTAGGAAGTCTAATTGCTGCAGGAGTAGTAGAGAGAGGAGCTAGAAATTCCATTCCACAAATAGCTGAAGGTCTTCAGAAATTAGTTGATGCTGGTATTACTAATTCAGAGATAAATGATGCTCTCGTTAGTTTGCAAGATGTTGATGGTCTTGCGTACTTCTCAGAGGACAGAGCCAATGCGCTTGAATTATTGAATACTTATGAATCCACTACAGGAGACGCAGTAAATTCGATGGAACAATTAGATGAATTACAGAATCTTGTAAGTGAGTTAGAAGCTTCCGGTGTTTCCTCTCCTGAATTAGAAGCTGAGATTGCAGATATTGAAGCTATGATATCAGAACAGTTAACGGGAGACACAAATGAAGAGTATTCTGATAATGTCATCCAAAATTTAAAGAGAAAATAGTAAATGTCATACGAAGAAATATTGGAGAAGATAAAAAAGGCTAGAGATTTAGCTGAATCCAAGAAAAAAGCCCATTTGGCAGGAGAAGAAATTCCTGTAAGTTCTTCTAAAGCTCCACCAAAGGAAGAGATTGTTTCGGAGGATAAATCACTTACTGGCCACCGAGCTTCAGTACAACAGTGGCGTAAACCTTCAGATTTGGCTCCTGATGGTAAGACTTTTTTAGATTTATTCACAAGTCGTTGGGAATGTTATTCTAAGTGGCCAGACAACGTTAAGCAATTAGATAAGTTGCATAACAATTTCAAGGATATATCAGTATCTTCTTATTTTGAGATTCCAACGGATCCCACCGTCGTCCTGAGTGAGTGGAGTCTTCCACCGAACTTGAGAAAGAATGTTTATTTAGATGATGAAAGAGCATCTCATATTTTAGAGGTTATAAACAGTAAAACAGAGGATAATTACGTTATTATTGGTGAACCTGGAGTTGGGAAAACTACCTTGCTCTTTGAAATATTTGATTCACTAATGGACAAGGTCCCAACAGGTATTCTAACAACTAATGAGATAACAGATGCACATCTGGAATTTGGAATCAGATTATGCTATGATGATATACCTGAGAATACAGATGTTGTTCAAGGAATAATTGAAAATGATGCTAAGGGTTTGATCGTTACAGCACGTGAAGCAGATTGGGGCAAACTTCCAGAGGAATTCCAGAGAAAATTCAAGAGACTTACGGTACCACTCTTCTCAGATGAGAATGTAACAAGGTTATGTGAACGCATGTTTGATTTCTCCAATATAAAGCATGATTCCCAATCGATAAAAGAACTGACCAATTATGCTCAGGGAAGTCCAATTTTCATTTGGCTGATGATTAAGGAAATGCAATACAATGGTGTTTCCACTCTTACCAAGAAATTTGTAACAGATAATTCCAGAAAAGGTATGGAGAATTATGTTGCACTCATATTACAGAGACTTCTCAAGGATGGACCCAATTACAAAAAGGGAGGATTGCATTCATTGGCGTGCATGATTTTCCTCTCAGATTACATGAGAGATAGGCGTTGTAATGAGATGCTTTATCGTTCCTTTGCGGATGAGATTGAGGAAGAATTTGAGAAGATATTTGATGACAAGCAGAATCATATGACCTTCAACCAGATGATAGTTTACTTGTCTGGTGAAGGAAGTACCATTGGTTTCCCTCATGATAGCTGGGCAGATGTTCTACAGGGCACAGGCAGGAATAATCCACTAAGAGCAGATATACAGACAATCAAGCTTAGATTTGCAGATAAAAAATATGAGGACGTTTACAAGAAACAGGCAGTCAAAGGCGCTTGGGAAACGGTCGTATCAAGATACAAGAAGAACATGATACGTGAGAAGGATTCGTTCCTTTCCATGGTTGATACTCTCACTTATAATTACACATTATCTGATTTGGAAAAGTTAGGAGTTGATGTAGAAATGATGAGAGAAGTATCATCGCTCAATTCAGATTTACCCATTGCAGCAAGAGTACTTTCTAGAATTCAGGCAGCTCGACCAACACAGGTAACCCAGATTATCAATATTCAACATTCAGTTATTAGCAAATCAACATTAGAATTTAGCAAGGATAATGTCAATGTAGAATCATCAGTCATAACTAATTCAGAATTAGATGAAGAAGATCTAAAGACAGCAAAACACAGTATTGTAGCAGACTCAAAGAAGAAATAATTATTTTAGACCCATTTCACGACGATCGACTATTGTATATCCTCGAGATTTTAGATTATCTAAATATCCATACCAGTAAACCAATATTCCTTGTCCATATAATTCAACATATTGTGAGACTTGCCCTCTGTGATTCTTGCGATGAACATATTCATCACCAAAGCTGGCCTTTGACTCAATCCAATTGTACTTGTCACCATGCCATTCCATAGGTTCTAATAGCAGAAAATCTGGTGTTTTTCCTTCAACAGTTCCCGCCCTTAGGTCATTTTCTGTGAAATATTCAAGGTTTTTTTTATCCAACCACTCACCAATTTTATCTTCTCTACGATTACCTTCTGCAGATTGCTTATCATGAGATCTAGGAGTGTACAATTCATCTCTTGATAGAATCTCATCTAATTCGTCCTTTAGTCTCTTGTTATTTTTGACAAGACTAGTGTTTTTCATTATCTCTTTGGTTTTTTTCTTGGAAAATCTCATTTTTAGCATAAGGAAATTAGCTAATAATGCAGGCGGAAAATCAACATCCAGAGCTATTTCTCCTATTGATTTACCCTTCTTCCATTCTTTGTGATGAATTCCAGCTTTATCTTTAACTTTGTAGTAATTCTTGATTGATTTACGTTGTAGATATTGAGATCTTATGGCTCTGGTAGTATCGTATGGTTGGTCAAACTTCTCGGCCACCTTATCTACGCCATTATGGACGCCATAACCTCGATATTTCCCCATTTCCTCGATTAAGTTGTAGTAGGTATCTAAATCCACATTACGCTATTGAGGCCACATAATAAGACAGAGGGTCTATGAGGCTACATGGATAACCTGAAGCATCTCAGGAATTTGATGAACCAGCAGTCTCTTGAGGCTTTAGCCATCGTTCCAGGTCCAAATCTGGAATATCTTACAGGCTCAGAGTTTCATCTCAGTGAGAGACCTGTAGTTTTCTTCGTTTCTAAGGATTCGGCAACATTCATTCTTCCAGAGTTGGAATCTCCTAAGGTTAACAATCTTGGAATCGAATATATCACGTATGATGATAGAGAAGGGCCTAATCCTGCCTTTGACAATTTCTCTAAAAGCAATAAATTTTCTGAATTGGGAGTTGAGTCAAGACAAATTCGACACTTGGAGTTAAATTTGATTTCTTCTTCAGGAATTGCAACAGACATAGTTGATGCAACAGAAATCTTTGCAGAGTTGAGAATGTCTAAGTCAGATTCTGAGATAAATTGCATGATAAAAGCGGTTGAGATTGCGGAGAAATCATTGCTATCTGTTTTAGATCAGATGAAAGTTGGAACTACCGAAAAACAATTTGCAGCTAATTTGGTAGTTCAACTATTAAGAAATGGATCAGATACTGGACTTCCTTTCTCACCAATCGTTGCTTCGGGAGTAAATGCAGCCAATCCACATCACTTTCCGACAGATAAGAAATTTGAGGAAGGTGAATTAGTGATAGTTGACTGGGGAGCAACACACGAAGGATACTTTTCAGATATAACAAGAACATATGCTATAGGGAATAATATCGATGAACGTTTGTTAAAAGCTTATGATGCAGTTAGATTAGCAAACCAAACAGGTCGAAAAAAGGCAAGAGTTGGAGTTAAGGCCGGCGATGTTGATTCTGCAACCCGGAAAGTAATTGAAGATTGTGGTTTTGGAGAGTTTTTTACACATCGTACAGGCCATGGACTAGGTTTGGAAATTCACGAGGAGCCATATATAAAGCCAGAAAGTGATTTTGTACTTCAAAAAGGCATGACTTTTACAATTGAGCCTGGAATCTACATTCCGGACCTTGGAGGGATTAGAATTGAGGATGATGTTTGTTTGACGTCTTCGGAATTGGTCAGTCTTACTAATTTACCAAGAGATTTAGTGATTGTCTAGCCTCAATGAACCCTTTATAGCCCAGTCATAAACTGACATCCAATGGCGGACCCAAATTCTACCGGAGGTAGACGCTACGTCGTTCTTGCAGTGGCAATCATGCTTCTTGCAGCCTTGCCATTCTCTCCTCTGGTATCGTTTCAGTCTTCACAACATATAGACTCTAGAGAAGCTACATCAGATTTGAATTTACCCACTAAGGATAGTGACAATGATGGAATGCCTGACTGGTGGGAGATACTTTACGGCCTAGATCCAACAGACGCTAGTGATGCAGATGAGGACAAGGATGGCGATGGACATGATAAGAATGGAGACGGTCTCATCACGGAAGGTGAAAGATTCACCAATCTGATGGAATATGAATTGGACTTTACATTGGGGAATAGTACAGATCCCACTAATCCGGACTCAGATAATGACGGGATGCCTGATGGCTGGGAGATATTCTACAATTTGAATCCAATATCATCTTTGGATGCAGGCGATGATTTGGATGAGGACGGTTACGATTGGAATCGTGATTCATCTATTAGCCCTAGCGAGAGATTTACTAATCTTGAAGAGTATGCTGCAGGGACCAATCCGTGGAACCCAGATACAGACGATGATACTATGACTGATGGTTGGGAAGTTTACTACGGACTTGATCCAAGAAGTAACGGCGACGCTTGGTTTGATTCTGATGCTGATGGTTGGGATTCAGACTTCGATATGGAATTATCTTTTGATGAGCGTTATCTCAATTACATGGAATTTCTGAATGATACTCATCCATTTGACGATGATACAGACGGCGATGATATGCCTGACGGCTGGGAAGTCTATTTTGGATTGGATCCACTTCGAGCTTCAGACAATTTCGAGGATAAAGAACTGGATGGCTTACCAAATATTTACGAATACAACAATAGTCTTGTTCAAGGTTGGAATGATGCAGATGGGATATTCACAACTCGACCTGATTTGAATGATACTGATTATGATGGTATAAGTGATAATGACGAAATGTTATACCATAAGACAGATCCTACCTTCAATGATACTGATGGTGATGGGATGCCAGATGGTTGGGAGGTTCTATATGGTCTAAATCCACTCTCCCCTGCTGATGCGGATGATGATATTGATGGAGATGGTTGGGATTTCAATCGTAATTTCATAGTCAGCAAGGGTGAGAACTTTACCAATTTACAGGAATATCTAAATGGTACTAATCCACGTAATAATGATACAGATGGAGATGGGATGCCAGATGGTTGGGAGGCTTACTATGGTTTACAACCAACAGACCCTTCTGATGCTGAGGAGGATTTTGACGAAGATGGTTACGATTCAAATCGAGATACGTTTGTCTCATCTTCAGAAGCGTATACCAATATTGAGGAATTCTTGAACAATACTTCTCCCAATAACAATGATACGGATGATGATGGAATGTTCGACGGATGGGAGGTATATTATGGACTTAATCCACTTGATGATTTCGATGCAACAGTAGATAATGATGAAGATGGATTTGATTCAAATTACAATGGAACTATAGAAGAGGATGAAGAGCACAATAATATACTGGAATTTCAGGCAGACACTCACCCCTACATCGCTGACACTGACGCAGATGGAATGCTTGACGGATGGGAATGGAGATATGGTTTAGATCCTCTAAATCCTTTGGATGCAGGAGCGGATCCTGACAACGATGGCGTTATCAATCGTTTAGAATACAACAATACTGCCGCTGGTCCCTATGTTGAAGTGGATAACATAACTACTACTCTTCCACGAAATAATGATACAGATGCAGACGGTCTTTTGGATGGCGAGGAGCTTTTCAATTATCTAACAGATCCAACATGCCCGGACACCGATGGTGATGGAATGCCCGATGGTTGGGAGGTAAAATATGGCCTTGATCCTCTAGACCCCATAGATGCCTTACAAGATAGCGATAATGATGGATTCGATGCTGACTGGAATGATAATATCACAGAGGACGAAGCATATTACAATCTTCAAGAATATCTGAACAACACAGACCCTACTAATGGTGATACGGATGGTGATGGAATGTCCGACGGTTGGGAGGTTTACTGGGGTTTCCAACCTCTCAACGTAAGTGATGCCTATGATGATCCTGATAATGATTCACTGATAAATCTCTACGAGTTCGATAATTCAAATGTGGAAGGTTTTGATGATAATGTCTTCAGTGTTGATAATATCACTGGCTCTAATCCAATTATCAGAGACACTGATGGAGATCTCCTGACAGATGGTGAGGAATGCTTTGAAGGTGAAGATGGTTATGTCACAGATCCCTCCAATCCAGATTCTGATGGGGATGGGATGTTTGATGGTTGGGAGCTTCTGAACGGTTTAGATCCTTTTGACCCGAGCGATGCCGATCAGGATTTGGATGATGATGGTTGGGACTTCAATCGGGATGGCACAATTGAACAATGGGAGAAATTCACAAATTATGAGGAATTCTTGAACGGTACTAATCCACGTAATAATGATACAGATGGAGATGGTATGCCCGATGGCTGGGAAGGTTATTATGGTCTGAATCCCAATTCTGCTGAGGATAAAGATTGGGATAGTGATTCTGACGGATATGATTCAGATCGTGATGGAGAATTATCTCCCGATGAGAAGTTCACAAATTATGAAGAGTTCTTGATGGATACACATCCTACACAAGCAGATACTGATGGAGATAATTGTACCGATGGTTGGGAGATATATTGGAATGATAACCGACCCGCTAATGAGACTCGGACATTAAATCCATTGGACGGTACTGATGGTTTGTTAGATTACGATAATGATGGCTGGGAAGACTGGGAGGGAGTGTGGCACAATTTCCCTAATTGGAGAGAAGAAGAAGCTCAGACTAATCCTTGGGATCCAGATACGGATAATGATGGTATGAGCGATGGTTTTGAGGCAGATAATTGACGATTCGTTCTCTTAATTTCCTTTCAGGAAAATTTGGCATACCTTTATGTAATAAGTCCGCAGATTCTTACGCGTGGGTGAAGAGATGAAGGTTTCGAAGCTATTTGCAGTCTTAGTAGTTTTCAGTCTCTTACTCTCACCTTTGGCTGTTTTTCCTGTTCAAGGTTCAGATCCTAACGATCCTGATGGAGATGAGGACAGTGATGCAGACGGTTATGATGCGAATAGGGATGGAATTATTTCTGTAGAGGAAAGATATACCAATTTAGAGGAATATTACAACAATACTAATCCTAATGACAAGGACACTGATGATGGTGGTGCCTGGGACGGTTGGGAAGTTTATTACGGCTTTAACCCACGAAACGCTACAGATGACTCTGTCGATAATGATGGAGACATGTTGATGAATAGTCTTGAATTTTATTGGGATACTGATCCATTTGATTCAGATTCAGATCAAGATGGTATGCCCGATGGCTGGGAAGATACATATTCGGACCGGGGCGTAGATGGTTGTGGTCTAGACCCAACAGATGGCAGTGATAAATTCGATGATCCTGACAATGATGGTTCAGATAATCTTCGAGAGTATAATGAAGGTACAAATCCATGTGACGCAGATAGCGATGATGATGGAGATCCTGATGGAGAGGACCCACCTCCTGTTGAACCTGGTGAACCGCCCGGAACCAATCCAGATACAGGAGCTACTGATGGTAATGTCACGATTTACGAGATATTCGATCCAGTCTTAGGAACTCTAAAACGCTGGTCTTCTCTCGATGCACTGTACTATGACAGTGCAAATAGCAATCCTTACACGATGTATAATTATGATACGACCAAGACTGAAATTTTCCCTACCAATTATGAGGGTTATTCACAGATATTTGAGGGTTGGATATGGATGGGTATTGCGGTTACAACAACCAGCTACACTATGATTCCATCAGTTTCTCCAGATGCAGACATTATAGATTATGATCCAAATGCAACTGGTGTTGAGATTCGATTTTTTAAGGATGGAGCAGATAATTATTACGTTCAATCTAATGAGGATGTAGTTATAGATTTGAAATACAGGATGGGAACCAATGGTTCATACTTCAACAGACCTATACCAACAGATTTAACCTTGGATGATTTACCAGAAGAGTCAATTCGTCCAATAACTGGTGAGAGTGAAGTAAAGGAGAATGTCCGTGAATTCCTCCAGTATAGGCATGATAACGGTACGATTGCTAATGAACCGTTGTATTGGTTGTGGCCAGACAATGGAACTCCTGAAACTAATCTGGCTTTGATACTAAACAATCTGACATGGTATTTTTCTGCCTTTATAGAAGGTGATGGAGATGTACCGGACCCGGAACCTCCTTGGGACATTTATCAATCAATTTGTATCAACGGAATCGGAGCCTGTAGGCACAGATCCTTTGGTTTCTTTGTTACTGCTCTGGCTCTTGGCGCTCCAACAAGATACGTTTCCAATGAGGCCCATGCATTCGTTGAGGTTTACGTTCCTGAGGACAATGAGACTTTCTCAGCAAGTCACTGGAAGCGGATTAATCTGGGAGGGACAGGAAGTAGCAATACACTGGAAAGGCCTGATGATGAAGGTGAAGAGGATGACGACACCTTCAATTTCGATGAAATGGACCCTGATGACATTGATAACATGACTGGAGAGCCAGTCACTGTAGTGATAACAAGTCTGTCTCCAGATGACAGAGTAGACAAAGGATATGCAATCACAGTTGCAGGTTATGTGGAAGACCAAAATGGAACACGTCTGCCTAATTTTAACGTTGGATTTGGTATGTGGGACAAAGAACACACTCAACCAATTTTTGAGATAGGCCAAGTAACGACTAATGAGTCAGGCAATTTTAATACAGCCTTAACTAATTTCTTGGAAGCTCTTCCTGGTGAGAATGAGATTTACGCTGCCTCCTATGAACAAGGTTTCTTGGGCGTTGATGGTCCAGAAGATATAGAAGTATATTCTAATTCAACACTGATACTTGACAATCCAGAATCTGTTGGTAAGGGTCAGGAACTCATAGTTTCTGGAACTTTACTTGATGTTGGAGGAGTTCCAGTAGAGGGTGAGACGTTAACTATCTGGTTGTGGGAGGATCCATACTGGGGAACTGTTAACTGTAACAACGGTTGGCCAGCCTATCTTTGTAACATTGGAGAATTAGGGGGGAGACCTACTACAGATGAATTTGGTAATTTTGTCTTTAATTGGACGGTACCTGAAAGTGGCCAGCCTACTGCAGATACAGATTATCACATTTACGTTTCATATGATAATGAGGATGAAGGCTACGTTTATGAAACAAGTGAGACTACAGATTTAATAATTCTTGATTCTAGTGTGGATTTGACCGCTGAATTAGAGCCAAACAAGGAATATATAACGAATAAATTCTGGGTTAATGGTACTATATCAGACTCTGCAATAAATAATGGAACAATAAGTGTTGAACTTGCCGGTTTTGAATTGTCCACTATAGATGTTCTCGAAACAACTTGGTCTATGGAACTTGTTATACCTTCAGATATTCCTGCAGGGAATTACACAGTCATAGTGTCTTTTGATAGCAGTTCAGCAACTCTTCCTGATGAACGTGTAAATCTTGATTTTATTGTTCTTGGAACCAGTCAGATTGTACTGGAATTGGATTCCTTGGTAGTAACTAGGGGGGAAGTAGTTATCTTAGAGGGAGAGCTATCCGATCATCTTGACCAACCTCTTTCCGAAGAGACAGTCGTCATCAAATGGAATGATGTTGAGATTGCAACAACCACAACAGAGACGGATGGTGACTTCATATTTGATTACGATGTCCCTGCGGACCACGACTTAGGAAATGTTACCTGGTCAGCTGAATTCTCAGGAAATGATCTTCATTCAGGCTCATCTGCATCTCAAACTTCGGTTGTCTTTCAACAAACAGTAGTTACTGTTGCAACGGACAAGATTCATTTCTACCCTGGAGAGAGCTTGATAGTTAGTGGCAGTCTTTCAATGGACAACGGTACTCAAATTTCAGGGATGGTATCTTTGCACTTTGATGAGGTTTATCTTGAATCTTTCACTACAAATGGAACATTCAGCTTTGAGTATACTCCTGATTCATCATACATAGATGTAGGCCTTCATGTCATTGAGATTCGTTATTCTGAGAAAGATTACAATCTAGAAGATGTAGGTTCTACAGACGTGTATCTTCACAGGCAGGTATTCTTAGATATAGAGGAAAAACAAGTTCTAAGGGACGAGATAACTGAGATAGAGGGATATGCTAGAGATGAATCTTCTCTTGGTATAGCAGGACTACAGCTCTCGTTCACTTGGGGAGACAATACATTAGACGATAAAGCGACCACCGAGTTTGGCGGTTCATATCTACAGAGTTATCTGGTTCCAAATGCGCAAGTTCTTGGAAAAGTTACAGTTACTGTGTTATTTGACAACACTACATCTCCTTACTATGACAACGCTTCGGCAGAGGTTGAATTTACGGTTGTTTCTGAGACCGTAATTCATTTGCCAGATGTTGAGATCGTAAGAGGAGAACAAGTTTGGTTCAATGGAACTATCTTTGATGATAGAGGGCAAGCGGTCGAAGAGATAGAGGTAAACATATTCTGGGATGGTGAATATTTGAGGCGTACTACTGGAGATTCTAACGGGAGCTTCAGTTTCGAATGTGATTCCGAATGGTCCTGTTCCGATCCAGAACACCCTGTTGGTGCAATTCCAGTTGAACTTGACTTCGGAGGTTTTGGATACTATCTACCTTCGAATTATATCGCGATTTACACTATTTGGGGACACACAGAGATAGAGATAACTGAATCCTCGGATGTAGTTATTGCTGGTGAGAATGTAACATTCTCAGGTTTCATTGACAACGACTTAGGTACACCTCTTGATAGGGAAATCACTATTCTCTGGAATGGAATAACCCGAACTAAAGTTAATTCAATCAATGGTGAATTCAGTGGTTCATTTTTATTGCCTTACGATACGTTTGTTGGAAATCATACACTAACTGCTTCTGTGAATGATCAGAATTTCCTTAGAGGTTCATCAGACGATGTTGATGTTATGGTGATGCGTGAAACAGAATTAACTGTTCAATGGTTAGGTGGATTTAGGAATTCAACGTCACCGGTATCAGGATACCTTAGAGATGTGGTAGGTGTTGGATTATCTAATCAAGAACTCCAGATTTACTTTGACGATTCTTTTGTAGGAAATGTTACTACAGGTGATTCGGGAATTTTCAGTTATGAAATATTCATAGATAGAGATACTTCGTTAGGTCCTCACAAGGTCAAAGTTTTATTTGAAGGTTCACAGTTCTATACGGAATCTAGTGAAGAAATAAGTTCAGATATACAGGCTTCAACCTTTTTCCAAGTTGAAAGCATAGAAGCACTACGTCTTCAGGAATTTGTCATAAGTGCATACTTGGTTGATGATTTGAACAATCCGATGGTTAATCAACCAGTCAATATGACGTTCGGAAACTACAAATATCCTCTAATTACAGATTCATCAGGTTTTGTTAAGAAGAACATGACTCTGCCTGCAGTCTACGAACTAGGCGCGTATCCTATATTCTGGGATTATAATGGCCGTGATTACTATTTGCCTGCAACTCAAGAACAAACATTGATAGTCATGGCACAAACAAGCATATCTATCACTATGACGGATTCTGATGTACTGGTTGGCGA
>CAYFGG010000018.1:0-11716 GCA_964342795.1 uncultured archaeon
GTGTTGCAATAAGAACAGGACATCATTGTACACAACCAATAATGGATTTCTATGGTATTCCAGCAACTGCAAGAGCCTCATTTGGGATATACAATTCAAAACAAGACGTTGATGAAATGATAAATGCCATAGAAAAAACAATTGAGGTGTTTGCATGAACGACTGGGACGAACTTTACATGGAGGTTATTCTTGATCACAACAAAAATCCAAGAAACAAAGGGGAGATTCCAGAACACACTCATAGCGCAGACGGACATAATCCTCTATGTGGTGATAAAATATCCATACAAATTGTCTTGGAAAATGAAATTGTAATAGATGCTAAGTTCATAGGATCGGGGTGCGCAATTTCAACAGCATCTGCAAGTATTTTGACAGATACGATTAAAGGACTAAAAAAGTCAGAAATAGAAAAAATGTTCAAGAGCTTCCACAATTTAGTTACTGACAAAGATTCAGAGGAATATGATGTAGGGAAATTCGCTGTTTTTGAAGGAGTAAAGAAATATCCTACTAGAATAAAATGCGCAACACTTTCATGGCATGCTTTAATAGCTGCATTAGAAGGGAAAAAGGAGACGAGTACCGAATGAGTAAAAATATGGAAAAAAAGATTGTAGAAGCTATCAAAAAAGTATATGATCCTGAGATTCCAGTTAACATCTATGAACTTGGTTTAATTTACAATATTGATGTTAAAAAAGATGGAATGGTTGATATAAAAATGACCTTGACTTCACCTTTTTGCCCAGTAGCTGGTTCTCTTCCTAAAGAAGTTGCTGCAAGAGCATCAGAAGTTGATGGAGTAAAGGAAGCTAATGTAGACCTTGTTTTCGAACCTCCTTGGAGCATGGATCTTATGTCTGAAGAAGCAAAATTGAAGCTCAACCTTACTGGAAATTTCCCAGCGTAAAGATGAGAGAGATTAATGTTACTGGATTACAATGCACCCAAGCAGTAATGGCAGTTCTCAGAGAAATTGTCTCGATGCAAACTGATGAAGAAATGAGAATTACATATGAAGAACCAAATGCCAGAAGAGATATTATGGCAATGGTTAAAAGAAGGGACTACAAACTAATCAAAGACAAGGAAAAATTACTTGTTATTTCAAAATAGATATGGAACAAAAAAATAGCTCATTAGTAGAAGCAAGATTACCAACAAAATATGGAACTTTTCAGATATTAGCGTTCCCTGGTGATTCTGAAGAAAAAGAGAATCTAGCACTAGTTATGGGAGAAATAGAGGGTAGAATTCTAGTTCGTGTGCATTCTGAATGCTTTACAGGGGATGTTCTGCATTCCATGAGGTGTGATTGTGGAGAACAGCTTGACCTCGCTATGAAAAGGATATCTGAAGAAGAAAAGGGCATCATAATTTATCTAAGACAGGAAGGAAGGGGAATTGGGTTGGTGAATAAATTAAAAGCGTACAATCTACAGGATGATGGCATGGACACTGTAGAAGCAAACATCGCTTTAGGTTTCAATGCTGAATTGCGAGGATATCAAGGTGCTGTAGATATTCTAAAAAATTTAGGCGCTCAAAAAATAAAACTAATGACAAACAATCCTTCTAAAGTGAAGGAACTAGAAAATGCTGGTTTTGATGTAGAGGCTCTTGGACATAGTTCATTACCAAATGAAGAAAATAGGGATTATCTTAAGACCAAAGCTTCAAAAATGAATCATAAAATAGACGTGAAGGACTAATTAGAATATTCTATTCGGTGACTTTTGTTTTCTGGTTTTCCTGCTATCACCATAACCCAGAGCACAAAGACTGCCATAATCAAGGCATATTGTCCTGTGTGCCACCAGAAATAGTGAAACTTGTCCCATGTACTAAATCCAAAATATTGGATGAAATGATGGCCTGATAAGATTCTCAATATGTTCTCTACAAAGATAAACAATATACCGTAAATTGCCCACTTAGCTCTAACCATGGGCTTAACTCCTCTAAAACAAATTATCAATAAACCCAAAAATACAGTTTCATGAAGCCCTGTACATTCAGCCACAATTTCCATATCTATAGACTCAGCATAGGACAAGATTGTATCATATTCACCTCTGATGTAAACATCTGTTCCTATAGAACTCTCAATAACATAAACTATCCAAGTGATAAATTTCTGATATAACAAAAGAGAATTTTCGCCTCTAGTCAAATACTGAAACAAAATATCTATAGGAAGGACAACTGCCATTACCAAAAAGAAGTTGTAAGCAACACCAACAAGGACCTTCTCTGATTTTTTAGTAGCATTAAATGATTTACATAGATAATCTTCCCCTTTGTCCAAATAGTAGCCAAGATTCTCTGCGTATCTATCAAAAAGATATTTTGGTTCAACAGCTATTGGCCCCTTCCAGAACAAAATAGAAAGGAAGAAAATTGAAACTAAAAGAGAAAGCAAACCAAATGTTGTTTCAGTTGAACTGAAAGACACAAAAATAAGAATTATAGAAAAACCAAATATCAATCCTCTTAGAATATCGTCTTTCGATAAAGATTCGAATTCAACGAGTTCCTTGCTATCGCCCACTTATTATGCAAAGATAAATGTAGATAAAAGTTATACTTCGCTTTTTTGGTAGAAATCTATTGCTTCTTTAAGAACAGAACGTGCATTATCGTAGGTCAATCTTTCTGAAGCGGAGGGGAAATCTAACCATTCATAATCTACATGTTCATGGCTTAGATTCACATTTGCCTCAGTAGTTTTGGCGAGGAAGAATGCTACCTCTTTCCCAACCTTTCTATTCCCTTTTGGAAAGGTGTAAGTTATTGTTTTCCGAAATCCTTCAAAAAAAACAACCCCCTTTATTCCAGTCTCCTCTTCAAGCTCCCTAGTGGCAGTTTCAATCTCTGTCTCTCCTTCATCAACGTGACCTTTAGGAAAATCCCAATGTCCCTTTAGATCCAAATGACCGTCTCTTTCGCCTGCTGCGTATTGTAAAACAAGAACTTTGTCTGAATTTAGTAAAACTACTCCACAGGACTTTTCCATGATAATATAGCAGAAGCTAGACTATAACGTATGACCTACTTTTATTTCAGTTTAATCTCTCTTGGTTCTTGAAAGTGCCGAAGCGACAATAGCCAAAGCAAAGATGGTGAATACTGGATCGAAACCGGGCAAGAATACTCCACGAACCCAAAGGGTTGCAGTTACTGCACGAGCCTCGGACTCGCCTTCCAAAGTCGTTGCAATCTGCATTATGACTGTGTGATATTCATTGCTCCAGCCAACTACAGTACCTCTTGGAGTTGATATTGAAACCTGAACTGGTTGTTCCCCTTTACTATCAACAAGATACTGTTGAGCTGCTAAAGCAACCACGAAACCTGCATCCTCTAATTCTTTCTGGTTTAGAATTTCGACTGATATTGTATCTTGATAGTTTCCATTGTTAACAGCTGTAAAAGTTAAAACAAATTCTTTACCTGGCCCAACTCTCTGGAATGGCTGTGTAGCCTGAACAGATAGACGTGCATACTGATCAATGATAACTGCAAAACCTGAACTCTTATTGACAGGATTCAATTGAGTGTTTGTCTCACGGCCCTGTGCAATGGCAGTAACCTGAACATTCTTGTAAGAAGACTGGGTAAGTGCTAGTGCACAAATTGGTACCGTAATACTACCTCCCGGTGCAAGAGTTACTGAAACTGCACCTGGTGAAATAGTCACTCCTCCTCCACTAAGAGAAACGTCAACGTCAATTGTTGCTTGACCTTCATTACCAACTATCATTTCCGTACAACCTACACCACTAGCTCCAGGTCTCACATCGAGATTAACCTGACCATCTGTGAACGCGATTGTGTAAGCAACAGCAGCCTGTGCATTAGCAGGCGGACTGAACATAATCATGGTTGTACCCAATATCAGGGTCGCCAACAACATTGCTCTCGTAATTTTGGTCGACATTATGTGCCTCCGGGGTATTCGCACGTCGGCTTACCCATAAAAAAGCTTACCTTCACTGAACACACGTTAAAAATATTAAAATGAAGCCATTTTAGTCTTCAATTCATCATATGATGGCTCAACTAATATTGAACCATCTGGAAATTGAATTACCGGTATTCTTCTAATTCCATTGTTTAGCTTAATAGCTATCTCAGTTGCCTCTTTATCATCCACCATGTTTCTGAATTCGTATTCTGTTCCCAATTCATCAAAAACCCTCTTGGCTATGACGCAGTCTTTGCAAGTAGGTGTTCCATACATTGTTATATCTGACATTAATTATCCTCCATATACGTTTCCACATCAGGGCATGAACATATTAGGTTTCGGTCGCCCCAAGTGTTATCGATTCTGCCAACAGGGGGCCAAAATTTGTGATTCTTTAGGAATGAAGAAGGATAAGCTGCTTCTTCTCTAGTATAAGGATGATTCCAAACTTCACTTGCTATCTCTATAGCTGTATGAGGTGAACCGCGCAATAGACTATCTTCGGGTTTAGTAACAGAGTCGATCTCTGATTTTATAGATATCATAGCGTCACAAAAACGGTCCAGTTCCATTTTTGACTCCGATTCTGTTGGTTCTATCATTAATGTATTCGGAACTGGCCAAGACATAGTTGGAGCATGATATCCATAATCAATTAACCTCTTAGCAATATCCTCAACCACTAATCCTGATTTAGATAGCAAATCACGTGTATCTAGTATACATTCATGAGCAACACGACCTGATTTACCTTTGTACAGAATCTTGTAGTGCTTTGATAGACGTTTGGACATGTAATTGGCATTCAAAATAGCAACTTCTGTGGCCTGCTTGAGACCATCTGGACCCATCATTGCAATGTAAGCCCATGAAATTGGAAGGATGCTAGCGCTACCCCAATTAGTCGCTGACACAGGACCTATGCCATTTTCAGGGCAAACAGGATTGCTGGGTAGAAAATCAATTAGATGTGAAGCGACACCAATAGGACCCATACCTGGTCCGCCACCACCGTGTGGAATACAGAATGTCTTGTGTAAATTTAGATGACAGACGTCTGCACCAATTTTCCTTGGTTTGCAAAGGCCCACCATGGCATTCATGTTAGCGCCATCCATGTACACCTGACCACCATGTGAATGAACTATCTCACAAACTTCCTTGACCTTGTCCTCAAAGACTCCATGAGTTGAGGGATAAGTAATCATTATGGCTGCAAGTTCTGATGAGTGGCGTTCAGCCTTAAGTTGTAGATCCTTCAAATCTATATTTCCATGTTTGTCACAACCTATACCTACTACTTTCATACCAACCATAACTGCAGAGGCTGGATTCGTTCCATGTGCTGAAGTTGGAATTAGACACACCTTGCGCTGTGGTTCGCCCCTAGAATGGTGATATGCGCGTATGGCAAGCATTCCTGCATATTCTCCTTGACTGCCTGCATTTGGTTGTAAAGAAATACCTGCAAATCCAGTTATATCTGACAGCCAAGCTTCAAGTTCTTTGAATAATTGAATATAACCACTAACCTGTTCGAGGGGTGCGTAGGGATGTATTGCTGAAAACTCTGGCCATGTAACTGCTTCCATCTCAGCTACAGCATTCAATTTCATAGTACAGGAACCCAGAGGTATCATACTTGTATTCAATGAAAGATCCTTGGATTCCAATCTATGAATATAGCGTAGCATTTCCGTTTCTGAATGGTAAGTGTTGAAAACAGGGTGAGTCAAATAATCTGATTTTCTAGATTTTGATTGTGGGATGCTGCTGCTGCCCGGCTCAACCCATTTTACACCAAAGAAATCAAGCAAATACTGTAAGTCTGAATTCGTAATCGTTTCATCTAATGAGATTCCTATGGAATCTCCATAATCCCACATGTTGATGTTTTTGTCTATACTATCTTCAATAACCTTGTTATTCTTCTTCTTTATCCTGAGTGTATCAAAGAATGATTCAGAAATAACCTCAAAACCTCCTGATTTTAAACTTGAATTGAGAACTCGGGACAGATAGTTGACTCTCTCTGCTATCTTCCTAAGCTTATTGGGTCCATGATAAACTGCATACATAGAGGACATTATAGCTAATAACACTTGAGCGGTGCAAATGTTGCTAGTTGCTCGGTCTCTACGTATATGCTGTTCCCTAGTTTGCAATGCTAAACGTAATGCTGGATTTCCATGTCTATCTTTTGAAACACCAACTAAACGGCCTGGCAAATTTCTCTTGTATTTCTCTCTCGTTGCCATAAAGGCTGCATGTGGGCCGCCAAAACCCATGGGAACTCCAAATCTCTGTGAATTTCCAACTACAATATCTGCATCCCACTCACCGGGTGGCTCAAGTAAACATAGAGATAATAAATCTGTAGCAACGACTACGATAGAACCATTGGCATGCGCCTCTTTCACTATAGTCGAATAATCTTCAATGTATCCTGAACTAGTAGGATATTGCAATAATATTCCAAAAGTATCTTCATCAAATGAGATTTTACCTGTAACAATCTTGATTCCTAGTGGTTCAGCTCTAGTCTTAACAACATTCAAAGTTTGTGGATTAATATCCTCTGAAACGGCAAATGTTGATCTCTTTCCTCTTAGAATATTACAAGCCATGCTCATGGCCTCTGCCGCAGCTGTGGCTTCATCAAGAAGAGAAGCGTTTGAAATCTCCATCCCAGTAAGATCGCAAACCATTGTCTGGAAATTTAAGAGTGCCTCTAATCGGCCTTGTGCAATCTCTGCCTGATATGGCGTATACTGAGTATACCAACCAGGGTTTTCCAAGATATTACGTTTTATTACACCAGGAGTTATTGTGCCATAATAGCCATGTCCCAGAAAATTCTTGAATATCTTATTATCCAACGACAATTTCTTCAACTTTGAAATTACTTCGGATTCAGATAGTGGGTCCGGAATGGACAATTTTTCTTGAGATAAAATCGAGGAAGGGACTGTGGATTTAGAAATGTCTGAAAGATTGTTGTAGCCTAGTTCTTTCAGCATAAACTGAATATCCTCTGGTGAAGGGCCAATGTGCCTACGGACGAAACTGTCTGGATGGGTGGATGATTCAGTCATAAACAAATATCTATCATCATTACGAAAGGTGATTATGAGCGTTTCGCGTTGGGTACCGTTCTATTTATTTGCCCACTTCTAGTTAGTCAAGTCCATGGTAAGGAATGCCACTAGGCTTTTCACCGTGGAGGAGGCAAATAGCCTTCTGGATACTATCTCTCCTATATTGAATAATTTGTCTGAGCACTCTGTTAAACAAGAGATGTTAGAAGAACAACTTGAAGAGATTATGGAAGAAGTTAGAGATGACTACAGGGCAGCATTGAGGCCCGGGTGGGAAGAACTTCAAATTGAGCTTGAAGACAATATAAATCACATCAATAACCTAAGTGTTGAATTGGGAAAGTTGGGTGTTGAAGTTGATGATCCAAGCTTAGGTGTTGTTAACTTTAATTCACTAAGAGGAATCGAAACAGTCTTTCTATCTTACCGCTTAGGAGAAAAAACGGTTAATCATTGGCACCACCTTGATGAGGATTTTGATTCTAGAAGGAAAATGCAAAAGGAATTGGATATTATAACTCAATAGATATCTTTTGAATAGGGTGTGTCTTGGGTCTGTATGTTCAAAGCTAAGAAGGTAACGATTTTTATGCCAACTGAGGGGGAGACCAAGATTTACAATAATGTTGAATTTCAATCCCATCCTGAAATGAGTATTATATCTATATTTATCAACAAAGGTAAAGAATCAATTATGTTCTCAGGACTAAGCTTTCAGGTAGACATGCATGAGGATGATGCAAAAGAGGCCTATGATATGGCCCAGAAAGCGCATTCTATGTCCAAAGAACAGATGAAAATGATGCTGGAAAGAGAAACGGGACCATCCGATAGATTCAGCTCCTCTTTTGGTTAGATGTCAGGTATAAAACTAGTTGTATTCGATATGGATGGTACTCTGCTTCAAGAGCGCTCCTGTTGGGAATACATCCATCGTCACTTTGGTGTGGATAACACTGAAATGTTAAAATTGTATATGGAGCATAAAATAAATGATCAGGAGTTTGCTGAATCCGATATTGAATTGTGGGAAAAAAATAGTGATGAAAAAGTCAATGAATCCTATATCAACTCAATATTGGATGAAATTGAACCGATAGATGGTGCTGAAGAACTTATTGATTCGTTACACAAAAATGGAATTAAAACTGCAATTTTATCAGGTGGGATAAAGTATCTGGCCGATAAATGGGCTGAAAAATGGAAGATGGAATGTGCTATTGCTAATAGAATTGTAGATGATGAAAATGGAAAGCTCAAGGTTATTATTGAATCAAGCGGACACGCTAAAGGTCCTATCATGGACCAATTATTGGAAAAAATGGAAGTTAGGAAAAAGGACGTTGCCTCTGTTGGAGACACAAGTGTTGACATCCCCCTTTTTCAGAGATCAAAACTTGGTATTGCAGTCAACACTGATGACAAAAATGTGATTGAGAAAGCCGATTACCATCTAGAAGAAAAGGACCTAAGGGAGTTGATTCCTATCATTATCAATTAGTGAAAAGCTAATTATACAAACTACTCTGTGCAATTTGTGTCTGGCCGTATTCTGTCACTGCATTTGCTAGTTTTTGCTATCATTCTAGTATGTGTCAATGGCGTGATGGCTGATGACTCAGACATAGAGATCTCTAGCATAAGATATACTAATGATTTCGAGAATGGTGAGTCTATTACTATCATAGATAGTGGAAGAGATGGAAATACAGAATACAGGTATTCAATATTTGATGATGATGACGATTTTCCAGATAATTGGGAAGAAATCACATTCGATGATAGTGAATGGGATTTGGGAGATGCACCGTTTGGTAACAAACAAAATGAAGGAATAGAACCTGGAACGATATGGCAATCTGAGCACACGGGCGGGAGTGATGGAGATAATGACTATATCATAATAAGGAAGAATTTTGTCATAGAAGATGCTTCTGTTGTATTGGGTGGAACAATAAAATCTGCCTACACAAATTATTACGCAGTTTACTTGAATGGACAGGAAATCGAGGACTGTCTGAGCTATAGTGGATACTGCTACGAAGGGGATGCAGAATACTGGAACAAGGAAATTGATTTCAATACAAATCTTTTCGTTGATGGAAATAATACAATTGTTCTTGTGGGAAGGGATAGTCTTTGGCAAGGTGGTGATAACACAACTTGGCTGGATGCTGAATTAGATATAAGAGTTCAAACTTGGAAGGACTCTCCTATTGTTCTAGGTGATGAGTTAGTGATACGTGTTGATTTTTTAAATGATGGAGAAAACAATAGGACTAATCTAAATGTAACGTTGGAATTTGAAGACCGAGAGTCTATTTATCAGACCATTGATATAGATAGTAATCAGACTTATGAATGGAAAGTTGACTGGACGCCAAGTCGGCTTGGAACACATAACATAACTGCTAAAATACTAAACCACAGTATGACGAAAACAATACATGTCGGATACTATGCATACAGCCTTGATTTTACAAATGATTACGAAACCGCAAACATGGATGAAAGTAAACAATTTCACTTCACAATAACAAATGAAGGTGATGTTAACGACAATTTTACATTTTATCTGTCTGGAATACCGAATGATTGGGAATTTTCCTTTACTCCATTTAAGGCCGATTTAGAACCTGGTGAAAGCGAAGACGTCATCCTAAATGTGACGACAAGCGAGGATGCCCAAGCCGGAAATTATTCTCTCTACCCTATAGTGAGATCACAATATTACTCTCAAACTACTAACACCATAATTGAATCAGGAGCTGATGACTCAACTGAGTACGCCTATGCAATATGGAATGCCAGTGACTTTCCAAATGAATACTATAAGACTGATTTTAATGATTCAGAATGGGGTATTGGAGCGGCCCCTTTTGGTGATGATGATGTAAATGGAATTGATCCCAATACAATATGGCAAAC
Source organism: uncultured archaeon (assembly GCA_964342795.1). Lineage (GTDB taxonomy): Archaea > Thermoplasmatota > Poseidoniia > MGIII > CG-Epi1 > CG-Epi1. The sequence goes on from CAYFGG010000018.1 coordinate 10,002, forward strand.
CGACGACTCCAATTATACATACATAACCACTAGAAACTGGTTCAACTATACTGGTGATTTAAATTTCAGTGAGATACAGCTTAACATTGCGGCGGACAACTATTACCGAGCATATCTGAACGGAGAATTGATTAGAGATTGTCTCAGTTATAGTTGGGGGTGTTATCTTGATGGTGACTATTGGGGTGCTTCTATTACGTTTAATACATCATGGCTGAAAGAAGGTGAAAACCTGCTAGCCATAGCTGGACGTGATGAAACATATCAGGGAGGTAATGGACAACAGTGGCTAGATATGGAATTAGAAACCCTGAATTTGAGGTCAAGCCTTTGGGGATTTGATGAAATATACGAAGTTGTTACATTGAAAGTAAATGAAACCTATGATTTTGAAATAATTATACCAATAACAGAAAAAGATGTGGAAGAAGAAGAATACACATTTGCAGTATGGATTCTCAACAGAGGGAATGTGAAAGATTCCTACAATATAACTGTTTATCTAAACGATACTGTGAATTTTACCATAATCAGTTACAACTCGCAATTAAATATCCCATACAATCAGGATAAAGATATAGAACTTGAAATTGCCCTAACCAATAAAGTCGATGAATTCTCCATAGGTGACTTCAATATTTCTATAACTTCTCTAAACTCAACGGTTGAATTAACTAAGAGTACTACTGTTTTAGCAAGAATGTATGTCATCCCTGATACCTTACCTCCTGGAACATATGCCGAAACTTCTAGCCTAGTGAATAGTTCATCATTTGAAGTAAGGTGGTACATACATGATTGGTACAAAAACAATGAGATTATGGGTAATGATACTAAATATTTCATTATAGAATACATGACTGATAATGGAACTAATGGCCAAGACTGGACCGAGTGGGTGGTCTGGGATAATTTCTCTTCTGAACAATCATCTGGAATCTTTACCTATGGTGTAGATGGACACATGTATAGGTTCCGATCCATAGGTGGCGATGACGATGGCCAAATAGAAAATAAGGAAAGTAGTTATGACACAGAGATTCTTGTTGATCTCACTGCGCCTTATTCAGTCTTAGAATTAAGATTAGAGGGGAACGTAACAAACACACACTATATTGAAATAGAATGGGCAGTTCATCTTCAAGATGGTAAATCTGAGATAATTACGGGATATACTGCACAATACAGACTTGACGGAGGTAACTGGACTACATTTGAAGAATATACCTTAGCGAAATGGGCTGGCCTGAACATACCGATTGATGGAATTTATCAATTCCGAGTGATTACAACAGATAATGCTGGTAACAAAGGAATCTCAGAAATAAGTAGAAACATAACTGTAGACACACATGCACCGGACACTAGACTTGTAGAACTCCCCGAATTTACAGATTCAGAGACCATTACAATTAACATAGCTGATATAGCGGATGCTTCGAATTTTACATTGTACTACTATGTTGCCCGTGAAGAACAAGAGGTTTTTCCAATAGAATGGGACAATTATGGTGAATACCTGATAAGTGATCTTCCCATAGAAATACAAGTGGACAATCAGTTTCATTACTTCTTCAAAGCTGAAATCTACGATGTTGCAAACAATGTTAATGAAAGTTATGAGGATGTTATTATAGATCGAGACCCGCCTATGAAAATTCGCAACTTAGAAGTTAGTGGTGGGATAACAATTGTGAATAGTACAACTGACGTTA
>CAYFGG010000019.1:0-11680 GCA_964342795.1 uncultured archaeon
GAGCCTTATCGATAATGGGCAGAGATGAAGAGGAAGGCGATGGCGACATGTCCAAATTTTTCTATCCTGCAATGCAAGCTACCGACATTTATGCATTGCAAGTTGATTTGGCTTTAGGGGGAATGGATCAGCGGCATGCTCACATGTTGGCGCGAGATGTGGCAGACAAATTGAAGACATCCAAACCAGTTGCACTTCATACTCCACTCTTAGGTTCATTATCGGGACCAGGCCGAATGGATACTGATGCAAAAATGTCAAAGTCCAATCCATCGGGCGCTTTATTAGTTCATGATGAGGAAAAAGTTTTGATGAAGAAATTATCCAAAGCATACTGCCCTCTTGAGAGAGAGTCCAATCCTGTTCTTGACATTTGGGAGCACTTGCTTGAACCTGCGTTGGGAGAAATAGTAATAAAAAGACCAGAAAAATTTGGGGGAAATATTGAATTCGATTCTTATAATTCCCTAGAAGAGAGCTATCTTTCTGGTTCTTTACATCCTCTTGATTTGAAGAATGGCACTGCTTCTACACTCTATGATTTATGCAGTCCTTTCAGAAAAGCATGTGATTCAGATTCTGGACCTTATAATACTCTAAGGTCAGCCTTGGAGTAGTTTTGGTGGTGTAGGTTCTTTAATTTCATCCACTTCGCCTGATTTAGGTATTAATTTAATCATTCGGATTATCCAGTCTCTCATTTCTATTAGATTTATTTCTCTGTAAGTTGCAGGGAAAGAAGTAATCAGCTCTGGGAGCTGTCTCATTAGTCTCTGCGCGGCACCAGTATTTCCAGTTTCAAGATGAACTGCAAGAGCATCCGCCTGAGCTAAAGTTTGAACGATATCTTTCTCCCCTCTATCATCCAATTCTAACCATAAATCCTCAAATAACTCATGAGCCTCGTGGAATTCACCAGTATTGTGTTCACGAATGGCTTCATCCCATAGCTCATCTGGATTCATTAATGCCAACGATGATATGCTGGATGTCCTTCTTCAACAGCCACAAACAATCCTCTGCCGGTCGCACAGGTTTTCCCCTCGGCTTTCAGCTCTATAATAACTTCAGCTCTGTCATCTTGAAGCGCTAAAATTCTGCTCTGTAGTTTTAGAGTAGGTCCCAATGGTGTGGGTCTTTTCAGTTTGACTTCATATTGAGCAGTTACTGTACATTTAGGCTTGTCGAGTTCATTTCTGTCCATTATAGCAATTGCCGCAGTCCAGTTGCCATGACAGTCAAGTAATGAGCCGATAATGCCTCCGTTTATGACTCCAGGGAATGCCTGATGCTTTTCATCGCATTCAAATTCCATTTCTAATCCTTCATTGGTTCTGTATGATTTTATCTGCAAACCTTCATTATTTGCAGGTCCACAGCCAAAACATATTGAATTTGGCGCGTATTCTTCTTGTACAGATTTCTTCCTCATGTATTCATTTCCTTTATTTTTTTGTCAACTAGATTAACCGCATACGTTAACATGTCTTCATCAAATGCAAATTTAGCTCCTGCAGTCTCAAACAACTCAGGCAGTGTTGCATTTCCCCCTTTACTGAGAGCACTTCTGTATTTTTTTACAGCGCTACTTTGATCATCTAATGCGTTACCCCATACCTGAATTGCTCCCAGCTGTGCCATTCCGTATTCAACATAGTAAAATGGAACATGATAAATGTGAAGTTTATTATGCCATCCTGTAGCGATTACATCTTCAAATTCGCTTGAATCCAAATCTTCAAATGTTTGGAATCTTTTCCACAAAGACGTCCATTGTTTATCACAATTCTCTGGATTTATAGCTTCTTCAGGATTGGTATAAGCCCAGTGCTGGAATGCATCAACTACAGCCATGTATGGCCAGAATAAAACTAATTTTTCCAAATGTTCTATTCTTGCTCGATTTGCATCCTCCAAATCATAAAATCCTCCAAAATCTTTAGTTATGTAGGGAGCAGCCAATAATTCCATTGCCATTGAGGCGACTTCTGCGAATTCCATTCCAACATCTCTTTGAGCTGAATATGGCAATTGATCTGACTCGAATACATGGAATGCATGTCCGCCCTCATGCAGCATGGTTTGTACATCACTATGAGTTCCAACAGCATTCATAAAAATAAAAGGTAATCTCTGATGGTAATATTCAGTACAATATCCTCCCGGTGCCTTTCCTTTTCTATTCGCCAAATCTAAAAGTTTGTTTTCTCGCATAATGTCAAAATGATTTCCTAATTCAGAATCTACTGCCTTGAATACGTTGTGACATTTCTCTTCTAATTCTCCGGCATTTTCAAATGGGGTAAGAGGTTCTCTACCATCAGGATCTACGCTTAAGTCCCATGGTTTTAGTTTTTCAAGACCTAATTTTTCTTTCCGTTCTTTCATAAGTCTATTGGCAAATGGCATGACGACTTTCTCTATAGCCTCATGGAATTTCAAGCAGTCATCTGGAGTATAATCGAATCTCTTTAGATATTCCCATCTCCAGGATCTATAGTTATCAAAGCCTGCGTTTTTTGCAATCTTGATTCTAATTTCAAGGATTTGTTTCCATATTTCATTTATCTTTTCTCTATCCTGCAACCTTCTCTCGTTAGCTAGCCTCCAGGCTTTTTCGCGCTTTTCTCTATCAGTTCCAAGTAATACTGGTGATAATTGTGTGATTGTGACTTCTTCGCCTTCCCATTCTACGGTTTGGGCCCCGATTATTGCGTCGTATTCTTTTGATAGTTTACTGTCTTTTGTCATAAGTGGAAGATTCTCTTCACAGAACATTTCAACTTCACTTTTTATTGCCCTTAGCGGTATACTGAAATTGTCAGGAGTTTTCCCAGAATCAAGCAGCATCTTTTTCAATCCTTGATTTCTAGAACTTGCATTTTCGCTTATGTTCTCTAGAAAAGCATGGAATCTTTTCTTCGCTTTTTCATCTGTAGTATCTACGGTGGTAGCAACATACACATCAGTTCCAACTTCTCCAATCAACTCGCTCAAATCTGACCAGTACTTCATCCATTCTTCAATATTATCATTATTTATTTTTTGATTAGACAAATAATCAAAATATGGTTTGTAATCATTCCATTCCCAGTCTCTCATCTCTCTGCTATTTTCTGGTAGTTTCAGAGGCATTGGAGTCCATAAGCGGTGCCTATATTTTAATCACTTTATAGAGAAAGTAATTGGTTTAGGTTAGTTTCAGGATTTTGAAAGTAGTAGGTCCAACCTTAACTTCATCACCCTCTTTTGCCCCTTCAAGTGATTTACCTATAGGATTACTCAATGGTATCATTCCCTTAGGTATGTCAGCTTGATCGGGATTTACCAGTACAAAATTGTGTTCAGTTTCTTTAGTAAGATTTTTTACAATAAGACTGCTGCCAATAGCGGCTTTCTTATCGTTTGTTTCAGGTTCTTTAGATGCTGTTTCGATACTTTGTACCCTTGCTTCCTTTATCTTTTCTTCAAGCTCACTATTCATATCGCTTAAGTTGTCCGCTTCTTCTTTCATTTCACTTGCTTGTTCCTTAGCTTTAGAACTTTCAATTTCCATGGCTTTTACTTTCCTTTCAGTATCCTCTTCACTACCAATGGTATTTCCTTGCAAGAATTCCAAATCATCCTTTAACTTTTCATGTTCATCTCTTTCGGCTTCTAACAATCTTTCAGATTTGTTTTTCTCCTCAACTGCTATTCCTAGTTCTTCTTTAGCAGTATCAAATTGTTTCTTGAGTGTTTCCATTACTTTGCTAACTTGTTGGGATGCCTTTTCTAATGCTCTGAGATCCTTTTCAGTTCTTTTCTTTCTTTCTATCTCAGCCTTGAGCTCGTCTTCAATTCCTTTGTTTGTTTCTTTCTGTTCCGAGACCTGCTCCTGTAATTCTTTCATAGAATCAGTTATTTCTACGATTTCTTTCTCCTTTTGTCTGTGCTTCTCAGCTTCTTGTTCCAACTCCACAATAGTTTCTCGTTCCAAGTCTAATTCGCTTAGTGCTACTCCAGCCCTTTCTCTAGTACTTGCCAATTCTTTCTTTGCTTGTTCCAAGTTAGTGGTCAAAGTTGTGAATTTGTCGTTTATGCGTTTCTTGTTTTTCTCCATCAATTTCACTTCCCTATCCATTTCCTTTCGTCTTTGTGCTGCATCATTTCTTTCTGCAATAGCTGCCTTTTCTCTCTCATTAGCCTCAAGTGTTTGCTGTTCGAGTCCCATTATTTCTTTCTCTAGGTTATTCTTCTCTTCTACAGTCTTGTCATAAGCCGCTTTAACAGAATCATAAGATTCCAGAGCTTTAACAGTTTCAGGCTTTTCAGATTTTAACCTGTTCTCAGCTTTGATTGCTCTTTCTTCAGCTTCTTCACTCATTTTCCTCAATGAGCTTATTTCACGCGTCATTCGGTCACTCAACCTCATGTCATTTTCGTGCTTGTTTCTAAGATCTTCAATCTCTATTTCCAGATTACTTTTGGCTGAGATATCATCATTTAATTCTTTTTCAGCCATCCTAGCTCTTTTTTCTACTTCAGATGTCGCAACTCTAGCACTTTTCAGCTTTGATTCAAGTGAGTTGTTCAATGTATTAACACTCTGGTTTAGAGCCGTTAATCGATCGAGCTCAACTTCTAAATCTTCAATTCCCTTGTAATCTATATTCTCAGCTGCAGTTCTGACATCTTCTATTTTCTTTTCAGCATCTTTGAGACTTTGTTCAGTCTTTTCAAATTCTTGGAGCAAATCTTTGTTTCTCTCGACTTCACTGTCTTGAATATCCTGTTGTCTTTCTATGAGTTCTTGTTTCTTTAGAATAGCTTGCCATTCTTCATCAATGTTTCCTAATATGTAAAGCGTCCCACCACCAGTCAACATGCTACCTATTATTACTATGAAGAATCCTATACCTGGTTTCCATTCAACAGGGTTTAAACGTGCACTTATCAGGTCACTGTCACCTTTGACGGCAGCAGGGATATATTCTTCACAACTGGCTTGGTTATAGAAATTGAAGTCATTAGGTGGCTCTTGAGCTACCATACATCCTAGTCTGGCATCAACTCCCTCTTGATCTGTATTTATCAAACCTTCATCAGTTACAAGAGCTTCTGGCCATGTAGAATAGAATAAAAATCCTGTTAATATCCCAAAAACAAGAACGAGAATAGCCACATATTTTAGATTTTTTAGAGCTCCTCTAAGTCCTTTATTGTGTAAGTTCTTTACAGAATTACGTGCCATGTATGCGACAGATAGTGCAACTATTGCCGTACCGTAGGCTAACAACTTAATATTTCCTGCAGTGTCTTTCTGATTGGCGCAAGCTACACATTCAGGACTCTCATAGCCTATGCTGTCTGAAAGTCTAGTATTACTGTCATAAGACTCATAATAATTGAGATAATAACTATAACTGAAAGAGTATTGAGCTGATTCTGTAGAAGTTAAATTTCCATTCTCATCAGTGTCATAAGTTATGTCTTGTCTTATTCCTTCTACCACGAACCACTTACCATAATCCTCATCACTGTGCACTGAAATCAGCACACATAGGAAAGTCACAATTGCAACGGCTTGTATCTGCTGGAGCTGTTCTTTCATGGGGATTACTTTTTGCTCGAGCTCCTATTTAAAGTTTACTTATTTTTCTTTCAGTTAACATTTTAATGCCCTTTTCCGTCAATTGGTCATGAAGGTATGTCCTGTATGTCAGTATGAGGAAGAACAGGACAGTGAAACTAGTTGTGCTATTTGCGGTTCCGATTTTGGTGATTCAGCCTCGGAGGACTCTCCTAATGATTTAGAGGAAATAGTTGAAGACTCCATACCCAATGAGGATGAGGCTCAACCGGAAGAGCAACCCGAAGAGAAACCTGAAGAGCAACCAGATGAGGAATCTGGGTCTGAAGAAGAGAAACTGATGGAGGAAACACTTGCATCCACGGAAGTCTCTGATTCTGGAGAATCTGGTGAAGGAAGTGAAAAGTCCACTGTATCATCTGTATTTTCACAAATTTCTAATTTTTCTCCAGATTTCAATGCCTTGAATTCAAGACTTGATAAAATATTTCTTACTAAAGGAGAGATAAACTACATTGCTCCATTGACGATGATGTGCATTTCTATATTGCTTTTTTGTGGAGTAATAGGCCTTGCTGTATCCACAGTCCCAGGTGTCACAGAAGAATCAACTGACGGTTATACACCTACCACCCCCTATACCAAAAATGAAATTCTTATTGGAAGAGGTACTTCTGAATCATTTAGTGGGGAGCCTTTCAATTGTGAGATATGGGATGCCAGTAGATACGAGGCATTCGGTAGTATAGATGATGAAGGTATCTTCATAGCAGTTACAGATTCTAATGGAAATGGAACTGTGGACAATGATGAAAGAGAAGGCTGCCCAGTAAACATTGGCTACATTAGTGGTTTCACATTCTTAGTTCTTAATATAATTCTTCTAATTTCAACATTTTACATTTACAATAGAGTTTCAAATACATCTATAGTTAATCCCATACTTGTTTTTGCAATTATCGAATTTTTGTTGTTTGTAGTTTATGGAGGATTTGCAAACAAGTTAATTTTTGCCCTTCCGTTAACTTTTGGATTAGTCTGTACGATAGGTCTGATTGTCTCTACGGGAGTTTTATTGGTTCGAACTTCTTTGGGTAGACCATTAGATGATCCTCCATCTGCAACTTTCTATATTTTCATAGTTGCTGCCGCGCTCCTTCTGTCGTCGATATTCTATAATTATACCTTAGGTCCATACTCAATTTGTGTTAATGAGTATAGTAGGCCCGAACTTTTAGATTTGAAGATGAATGTGGAGGAGGAATTAAGGACAGAGTGTCAAAATAAAGGATACAAGGATCTCTCGGCAGTTCCTCTTGATTTAGGTAGTGGAGATAACATGATTTTGTTAATGGCTGCCACTTTCCTTTTTGCAGGTGTTGGTAATTGGTTGATAACCAATACTAAGATTAATGATGCTGTAGAAGCTAAATATTTCTCAATGATAATATCAGGTTTGCTTCTCCAATTCTTGATTCTCGCATACAATGTCATAACCAGTGAGGATGGGGGCCTTGGAATGGATGAGAATGATACAACCCTAACAGTTATGGCACTTGGTATCGCGACAGTAGGGATGGTTTCATTTTACAGGAAACGCAGAGGGGAGGCTGGATCTATGGGTGCAGCTTACTTTGCAATTTTTGCAGCAGGCATATTCGCTCTCTTTGGTACTTTCTTAGCCCCAATATTAGCAGGAGGTAATGAAGCAGAGTGGCCGGAAGATAGCGATGCGCAATTCAATTTGGTCCTCGCAGCTTTAGTTACAGCAATAGGTTTCTGGTTGAGCTATAAATTTGGTTCACAAAAATTGAGACAAATGTCGTTGGCAAGCGATGCAGCTATGCCTAATAGGGAGGATCCATTTGCACCTTCTGTACCGGGGCAGCAGAAGGCAATGCCAGAGTGGTCAGTTGATTCTGCCATGGAATTTTTAATGAATGAGTATGGAGATGATTTCCAGATTGAACTAAAACACACAACTGAACACACTCCAGACATTGAGTTAGTTGAAAAAACAATGATGGACAAGGTTGACCAATCTGTTGAGATAAGGCCTGCGATTGAGGTAGACTACGAGGTTGACTTCCATGAGATTGCTGAAGCTTACTCCACAACAAAGGAAACGGTTGATGAAGTTATTACACACCTTACTTCAGGAAAGAATATTATGCTGTTTGGAGAGCCAGGAACAGGTAAGACAGCTCTATCGAATATTCTACTTACTAAACTATGTGGTGAAATTGAACAGCCCAATGGAAGCAAGGCTCCAAATTATACTATTGTAACGGCTAATGCAGAATGGTCTAATTTTGATGTTATTGGAGGTATTTCTCCTGACGACTCTGGTGGTTATTACTTCAAGGATGGTTATGTTGCCGAGGCGGCTAAATTATGTGAACATTCAATTCGTGAGCGAGGTAAACCCCACTATCTAGTCATTGATGAGTTTAACAGAGCCAACATCGATGAAGCATTTGGTAAATTGTTTACAGTCTTCGAGTACAGAGACAAACAGCCATTATTGACACACAAGGAAACAGGTGGAGCACCATTCATGATGCCTCCTGAGTTCCGAATTATAGGTACTATGAATACTCAGGATAAAAACACTCTTTTCAATGTTGGTTTTGCGTTAATGAGACGTTTTGCTTTCGTTGAAATCGGCCTGCCTCTTCCAGAGGATGAGTATCATCGTATGCCCGTCTTTGTTTATTTCAAGTTGAAAAAACTTGGTTTAGTTCCTGACAGACCTGAGGGGGATGAGCTTTGGAAGTTTGGAGAAAAATGCCGTCACTTTCCTAGCCGGAAGTTCGATTTCTACGATGAGGATGGTAGTATGTACAACTGCCACGAGAAATTGGTTAAATTCCTAACACCTGGTGAACCTCCCAAGAGAGGGGATGAAGTAGCCTTGGGAGTTCGTACATTCCGTAAGATAGGGCCTGCTCTATTGATAGATTCAATGGTTACAATTTTTAATTCCATTAAGAAATATGGTCCCGAGTTGGCTTTAGATCGTGTTATCCGTTCCAACATTATGCCTTCATTGGAAGGTTTGGAAAGGAATGAGATTAGATGTATGTACCTTCAAGCCAAAGAAGTCCTAGGTCCTAATTCCATTGTAACTGAGACGTTGGATAGAATGGCAAACTCAGATAGTCTAAGTCTATTCTAATGAAAGAGATAGTTGTCCGTAGATGGGATTCATCTATTGATGGTAAGCTTACTGAAGATTCATTGAAGGAGATGCTACAGTCCAAGGGCTACAATGTGAGTCGTTATACGTATGGACCTGGAACCTATTTTGGAGATCATAGCCATAGTATAGCAAAGATTGATGCAGTTTTATCAGGTATTTTCAGAATGGGAATGTATGGTCAGTTTGTTGATCTAGGTCCAGGAGATTGGATAGAGGTTCCAGCTGGAGCTACGCACTCGGCTGAAGTTATCGGAAGCGAACCCGTAGTTAGTTTAGATGCAGTCAGAAACTAATGGTTGTGCATATCATTGCCGCAACACATTGGTGATTTGATTTTTCCACATCCTGAAGGACATTTAGAAACATCTACAGTGGTTCCATCCTCTTTTGTGAGTGTGTCATGGACTAATGCATTACCACAAGTCCCACAGTTCAATCCTGAAACCGACATATCACAATTGTGACAAACGTATTTTACCATATTGAATCTATGAGAGACCCTCTTATAAAATAATTATACGTATTCAGATATTTTCTTTTCGTATTCTGGAAAATATCTTGATATTATCTGGAGATCGAAAGTTCTGAGTATCATTTCTTTCGGCTCTCTCTCTAATAAGAATTTGAAGGAACCTTCTACTAACTCATCAGGGTTAACGTTGGTTAGTGATAGATGGTTGTAATAATCATTCGTCAAATTAACATTGTGTACAGTTGATGTTCCATTTGAGACAGTTACTTTGAAAATCCAACCGTTTTCAGATTTGCTTGAATCAATCTTTAGCGTTGCCATCTTCTATTTCATCTTCTGATATTTCACCATCATTATTTGTGTCATATTTTCGGCGAACATCCTCAGTGAACATTTTCATGAACTGAATTTTATCCTCTTTCCATTGATTCAATATCTCTTCATTAAAGTCACCATATCTCTTACTTGCAAAGTAGTCAAATACCAATAAAACGATAAAGAAAAATATAGGTAATGCCCAAGCTTCTGCAAAGTTCACGTCATCCTTTATTCCTACATTATCAGGGTCAAGATTATAGCTTGTAGCCACTGCCAGTCCAAGAGATCCCAGTAATAGAATCAAAAGAATCCATTCATAAAATTCTAAAGCGCCCCGTCTTCTAGGCTGAGGAGGGCTTGGTAACCTCGGTCCCTCAGTTATTCTAGAGTCACGTGGTTCTGGCAACATAATCTTATAGAATTAGTATCACATATAAAGATTTTTATTCAGTAAGGTTAATATCCTCCTAATATCTTTGCTAGTCAGAATGGCCGATGAAAAAGTAGATTTTAAGGGTCGCAGGGATTCTGAGAATCTAACAAAAAGTCCTACAGATGCTCTACTTCGAAATGCAGGAAAAGGAGACCCTGAGGTCATCAAATATTTTCTACTTCTGATAGCATATTTATTTATTCTTTTATTCCTAATTAATTTATTCTCATCAGTTGTATCCTTTATTCTATGGATAGCAATAGGGTTTGCAATCTATAAACTTGCAGAAAAATATGGCCAAGATATTCCTTGGATTTCCAATGCATTAGAAAACCTTCAGAATATAGGGTTCAGTACTTCAACGGAAGATTCTATTGATTCAGAGGGAGATAGTATCGAGCCTGAAGAAGAAGAGATAGATACGACAAACTATGCGGAGAAATTTGATGAATGGAGAGTAACCAAAGAAACTGTCTCTGCTCCTTTTGTTTCAGCTGGTGACAAAATCAGGAATTTCAGTTTCAATTCTGAAAATTTTTACAAAATTCGACTTTGGATCTTTCTAATACTAGTTCCTTTGTTAGTCTGGCTTATCTTCTGGAATTTAATTACGTTGCCTTTCTACATATGGTACCAAATTATTGGTTTCACTGATTTTCAAGCAGATAATTTATCTTCTGTAAGTGGTTTGTTCTTATCCTTTTTCATAATAATAAGAGTATATTCACATTGTACTAACAATAGAAGTTTACCAATTAATACAGATGCGCTTTCTGATTATGATAATTATGTTGCAAGACATCTTTTCATACAACCCAAAAAAGGTAGTTTGCTAATAACTAGCAAGGGTCTGCTTTTTGACTTTTTAACAGGTTGGTTGATTCTTATTTCTTTATATGGATTTGATGGTTTTGGTAACATAAGTTGTGTAGGAGCAACTTCTGTAGTTTTGGAGTCATCAGATTTTTTCAGTTTATTCACTTTAATGCTGTTTGTCGCAGTTTTTGTCCCAGTAATAGAGGAACTTTTATTCCGTGGCTTTGTTTTAGATTTAGCCTCTGAGGCCTATGGCCGATGGACTGCAATTATCATTTCTTCTATACTTTTTGCTTTAGTTCATGTTGATCCATTGAGCATTATTAATGCTTTCATAGGTGGTTTAATCTACGGATATGTCCGAATAAGAACTGGTAGTTTGTGGCCTTCTATATTTCTTCATTCGATGTGGAATGCACACCTTTACTTACTAATCATCTTTTGTTCTTGATATGTGCTTTAACCATATAGTAATCTTCTAACTTATATCCTAGTTTCTCATAATAAATTCTTGTCCCAGCTCCATGAGTAACTCTAATTTTATCATAATCTTTGGCTTTTTCCTCTGCAATTTTCATCAATTTACCACCTAATCCCATATGCTGCACTCCCGTACTTGTTTTCCCAATATTAGCAGCCTGTCCCGTCACTTTCAGCTCTCTAACAGTCGCGTTTTCATCCAATCTTAGTCTAACATAGGCCAAAAGTTTTGTTCCTGATTCATAAGATATAAAATATTCTTTACCTCCACTGGACTTGTACTCTATTTCCTTTAACTCTGCTGTTGATGGATCAATCTGGGCTCTCCATAATTCTCTGCAATTAATACAATTACACTTTTTACCACGTTTCTTTAGTTCTTTTCTT
>CAYFGG010000020.1:0-11655 GCA_964342795.1 uncultured archaeon
GTCCAGGATATCGTATTCTTGGAGAACATATTAGTGGTGGATGTGCAGAATATGTTTGCGTACCCGCAGATAACGTTCACAAGCGCCCAGATGGAATGTCTGCTAGTCAGGCAGCTGCACCACTTCTTGCAGGTTTAACGGCCTATAGAATGCTTGTAATTAGGGCAGGAATACAGAAAGGAGATAATATTCTAGTGATGGGCTCTGGTGGTGGTGTCAATTCACTCTCTATTCAAATTGCTAAACATTTTGGAGCAGAGGTTCATGTTGTGGCTGGTGGTGCAGAGAAAAAAGCTAAGGCCGAAGAATTAGGAGCTTCATTTGTAGTAGATTACAAGGCTAATGAAGATTGGCACAAGGAATTGTTTCCTGTTATAGGCAGGAAAGGATATGATATTGTAGTAGATAATGTTGGTAAACCTACATGGAAAAGATCCATTCAGTTGTCAGGAATTGGTGGAAGAATAGTTACAGTTGGCAATACAAAGGGACCAATAGCTGAAACTGATATCCGTTATGTATTTTCAAAACAGTTGTCAATTCTTGGTTCTACAATGGGCTCACATGCAGACTTTGCAGAATTATTGAAATTATTGAACTCCGGGGCGATAAAACCAGTAATCGATTGTGAGATTCCTCTTTCTGATGGTGCAAAAGGTCATCAGATTCTTGAAGAAGGAACTATGTTTGGTAAGGTTGTTATTATTCCAGACTAAGTAAATTGTTCAATCTTTTCTAGCAATGATGGTAAACGTACAGGCTTCGTCTCATATTCATCACAACCGCCATCTAGTGCTTGTTGCCTATGTTCTGCCATTGCATTTGCTGTCAAAGCGATAACGGGGATATTTGCAGTGTCTGAATTTTCCTTGATTTCTTTAGTAGCCTGAAGCCCATCCTTTACAGGAAGTCCCATATCCATCAGAATTACATCTGGTGTCTCACTTTGAGCCATATCAATTGCTTCTTGGCCATCCATTGCAAAAATAACTTCATATCCTTTCTTGGTCAGTCTTCGACTCAACATGTCCTTGTTCATTTCGTTGTCTTCTACGAGTAAAATTTTGGTCATTAATTCTCCTCTTGAATTACTATGGGAATTGTTATTGAAAAAGTTGTTCCTCTACCTTCTTCGCTCTCAACCTCCATGATTCCCCCCATCATTTCAGTCATTTTCTTGCTTATTGGAAGACCAAGTCCTGTCCCCCCGTAATCTTTTGATGTTGAGGACTCGGCCTGTGTGAACTCTTCGAATACCTTACCTAGTTGCTCCGCATTCATACCTATTCCTGTATCTGTTACAGCAAATCTAACTTTATCGTCATATTTGGTTATTCCTAGTGTAATGGTGCCTTTCTTTGTGAATTTAGCAGCATTACTGAGCATATTGAACAATATCTGCCTAAGTTTTGTTTGATCGTTTGTAAGCGTTTCGAGGCCTTCGGGTTTTTCTATTACAAATTCATTACCATTTTTCTCAACTAAAGGCTTGGCTGTTGCCTCAATTTGGCTCAAATGCTTGTCAAATTCAAATTCTTCTATATGCAATTCCATTTTGCCAGCTTCGATTTTTGATAAATCCAATATGTCATTTATCAAAGTCAATAGATGTTCACCTGATGAATTAATTTTGTTTAAGTCATCAGCATAGGTATCTAATCCATCGTCCTCAGCTTCTTCCATTAACATTTCACTATACCCAATAATGGCATTCAAAGGAGTTCGGAGTTCGTGACTCATGTTAGCTAGAAAATCCGATTTAGCTTTACTCGCATTTTGAGCTTGCAGTCTTAAAACCTTCAGTTCTTCTGTTTTAATATAGTCAATTCTACTTTTAAATTCATTTGACCTTTTCACAAAAACACCATAAATAAATGGCATGACTAATAAATATGGAATTTGATCACCTATTATAATATCCATTTCTAAGAGATATATCAGAAATCCAGCAACTGATGTTGTAACTATGAAAAAACTATTCAGAAAATTAACAGGATATATTGTAAAATATAGGAGCGTTAACAATGGAAGAACAGCTTCCCCTGGGCCGAAAAAAGCATCTTTATCCATTAAATAATGGTAAGCTCCATTCACCATCAAAACTGGGATTACAATAGTGAAATAGGCTTCGTAATAATTTTTTCTATATTCTTCTAGTAAAAGTAATGCATAAACAGTGAGTGAACAAATGACATGTAATGTCACATAGATTGGTTGTAATCCTAACTGATTTATATCATCCATAATAACTAATAAGAATATTAGATGCCCTAATAGCATTAGATTCCAAATATAGTTGTTATTTTTTTCCCATTTCATTTCCTTATATTGTTTTTCTAATTCTGAGTCGTGGAATTTACATGTTATTCGGCTTATCTGTTCTTCTAATTCTGCCATTATTCTTTGTCCTTAACTGCAATAGGAATTGTTATTGAAAAAGTTGTTCCCTTACCTTCGGCACTTTCCACATCCATTTTCCCTCCCATCATTTCCGTCATCTTTTTACTTATGGGTAATCCTAGTCCTGTTCCACCATAGTTAGCTGATGTAGAAGATTCAGCCTGTGTAAACTCTTCGAATATCTTACTCATTTGCTCTTTATTCATACCTATTCCAGTGTCTATTACTTCAAATCTAAGATTGTCCTTATTTACAGGTTTTATCTGCAGAGTAATTTTCCCTTTCTTTGTGAATTTAGCAGCATTACTGAGCATATTGAACAATATTTGCCTCAATTTTGTTTGATCGTTTGTAAGCGTTTCGAGGCCATCGGGTTTTTCTATTACAAATTCATTACCATTTTTCTCAACTAAAGGCTTGGCTGTTGCCTCAATTTGGCTCAAATGCTTGTCAAATTCAAATTCTTCTATATGCAATTCCATTTTGCCAGCTTCGATTTTTGATAAATCCAATATGTCATTTATCAAAGTCAATAGATGTTCACCTGATGAATTAATTTTGTTTAAGTCATCAGCATAGGTATCTAATCCATCGTCCTCAGCTTCTTCCATTAACATTTCACTATACCCAATAATGGCATTCAAAGGAGTTCGGAGTTCGTGACTCATGTTAGCTAGAAAATCCGATTTAGCTTTACTCGCATTTTGAGCTTGCAGTCTTAAAACCTTCAGTTCTTCTGTTTTAATATAGTCAATTCTACTTTTAAATTCATTTGACCTTTTCACAAAAACACCATAAATAAATGGCATGACTAATAAATATGGAATTTGATCACCTATTATAATATCCATTTCTAAGAGATATATCAGAAATCCAGCAACTGATGTTGTAACTATGAAAAAACTATTCAGAAAATTAACAGGATATATTGTAAAATATAGGAGCGTTAACAATGGAAGAACAGCTTCCCCTGGGCCGAAAAAAGCATCTTTATCCATTAAATAATGGTAAGCTCCATTCACCATCAAAACTGGGATTACAATAGTGAAATAGGCTTCGTAATAATTTTTTCTATATTCTTCTAGTAAAAGTAATGCATAAACAGTGAGTGAACAAATGACATGTAATGTCACATAGATTGGTTGTAATCCTAACTGATTTATATCATCCATAATAACTAATAAGAATATTAGATGCCCTAATAGCATTAGATTCCAAATATAGTTGTTATTTTTTTCCCATTTCATTTCCTTATATTGTTTTTCTAATTCTGAGTCGTGGAATTTACATGTTATTCGGCTTATCTGTTCTTCTAATTCTGCCATTATTCTTTGTCCTTAACTGCAATAGGAATTGTTATTGAAAAAGTTGTTCCCTTACCTTCGGCACTTTCCACATCCATTTTCCCTCCCATCATTTCCGTCATCTTTTTACTTATGGGTAATCCTAGTCCTGTTCCACCATAGTTAGCTGATGTAGAAGATTCAGCCTGTGTAAACTCTTCGAATATCTTACTCATTTGCTCTTTATTCATACCTATTCCAGTGTCTATTACTTCAAATCTAAGATTGTCCTTATTTACAGGTTTTATCTGCAGAGTAATTTTCCCTTTCTTTGTGAATTTAGCAGCATTACTGAGCATATTGAACAATATTTGCCTCAATTTTGTTTGGTCGTTCTTCAGTTTTAGTTTTTCAGTCTTACATTTTATTATAAACTCATTTTTATTTTTCTCAACTAATGGTTTGGCTGTTGCCTCAATCTGTTTTAAGAGGCTAGCAAAATCAAATTCTTCAATATGTAAATCCATCTTTCCAGCTTCAATTTTTGATAAATCCAATATATCATTTATCAATGTCAGAAGGTGTTCACCAGAAGAATTTATTTTTGATAAATCATCTGAATAAGTCTCCAGACCATCATCATCTGCCTCTTCTATCAGCATTTCACTATAACCAATGATGGCATTTAGTGGAGTTCGTAATTCATGGCTCATTTTCGCTAAGAAATCGGACTTTGCTTGATTAGCCGTTTGGGCTTTTTCCATCGCTATTTTGAGGTCATCCTTCTGCTTCCTCATTATTTTATCAGATTCTTCTAGACTGTTCATTAGAATATTATAGTGATAGCCAATTTGTCCAGCCTCCGTGAAAAGATCTTCAGGCCCCCTCACTGACAAGTCCCCAGTTTCATTTTGATATTGCATTACTTTTAGAAGATCTATTTGATCACTACTTGAATCGTGTTCAGCAATATTTAGACCTATATCTTCAGCTTCTTGACTAACCCTTAGCGGATTATAATTGTTAATACTACTCATAACAAAATAGCTAACTGAAAATGTATAAATTCCTACGGCAATGATTCCTATGAGTTGTGCTATGAATTGATCAACTCTGATATTTCCAGTATAATCATTGAGATTGCTATTACTTGTAAGATTTTCTTCAGCCGCAAACAAAGGTAGTACTAAAGTTCCGAATATACCGCCAGCTAGGTGTACAGGTATTGCACCTACTGGATCATCCAATTCCCATTTTTCTAGAAGCCTTGTAGCATATAATGCAACTATTCCTCCACCAGATCCAATTATAACAGCGCCTATTGGTGATACCCAATTTGCGCTTGCTGTAACTGCTACTAATCCTGCTAATAATCCATTTATTAGATCACCAGCCGGAGCGGTTGAATTTTGAAGACCCCAAAAAAGAAGACAAGCTACAATTCCTGCTGCACCGGCTAGGAATGTATTCAAAAGGATGCCTGGAACGGCTTCATCAAGTACTAGATTACTGCCACCATTGAAACCATGCCAACCGAATCCTAATAGTAGTACACCTAATACAGATAATGGCAAATTACTAGGCGCAAATTTTCTTGCCTCACCCTCAATAAATCTACCACTTCTTGGTCCAATAATCAAGATTATAGCAAGTCCAATCCAACCCCCTGTTGAATGTACTACAGTTGAACCAGCAAAGTCAATAAAACCTAAATCATACAACCAACCAGTTGTACCATCGCCTCCAAAGTTATCATCACTATTGGCCCAAGCCCAATGACCGACTACCGGGTACAAAATAGTTCCAACAATTGCAGTCATAATCAAATAGCTGTTAAATTTCAGTCTTTCGGCAACAGCTCCAGAAATAATTGATGCAGCAGTCGCACAAAACATTGATTGGAATATAAAAAAAGTCATTGCTGGACCAGATTCTAAGGCTCCCGTTGGATCAAATAAAAAATCATCTAAACCAATAAATCCTGATTTACTAGCACCAAACATAAAGCCATAACCAATCATCCAGTAACATACTATAGAAATACCAAAATCAGAAACATTTTTTAATGCAACATTTATATTATTTTTGTTTCGGATTATGCCAGATTCCAAACACATGAATCCAGCTTGCATCATAAAAACTAATACGGCACAAATAAGCATCCAGAGTAGGTTTATGTTATCAGCATTGCTTTGAGTTGTGTCTTCTGCTCTTACACTATTGAAGAGATTGACCAATACTAGCAGCGATAAAGAAAAAATCATTAGTCTTTTGAATGTCGTTCCAAAAGTAATCATAAGATTACACTGCTAAATTATCTATTTAAGAATATAACCTAAAATAGTCCATTTTCTTGGAGTTTTATGGATGACTTTGATGATGATGAATGGGCAGAAATGCAAGAAATGTACATTAACCATACTTCCAAAGAATTAAACAATATTATAGCAAATTTTGATTCTGCATCTTTTGATTCTCTACGAACCTTTGGCCATAATATCAAGGGAAGTGGGGGAATGTATGGATATGAGGAAATTACGGCTATAGGAGCCGAGATTGAAGCAATGGCAAAGGATGAGAATCGTAACAGTATTAAATCTCAGCTTGATATATTAAAAGAATTTCTAAAATCTAAAATATAGAATCAATTTCTAATAATATGCCTTTAATCAGTAATTATGCCAGATGATGAGACACCTAATATAATCGCAGTGGATGATGATTATGCAGTACGTATGGCTATGGAATTTATGTTCAAAAAATGGCCTGAGTATAACCTCATTTTGGCTGAGGATCCTGATGATGCTCTAAGTAAGTTGAAAGAACGTGAGTACATGATGATGTTTAGTGATATCAATATGCCAGTTATGTCTGGTTTGGATTTATTAAAAATAGTTAAAGAAAAGAAGCCTGACTTACCAGTTATTATGCTGACCTCAGAAACTGATATCCAGAATTCGATTACAGCTTTCCGGTATGGAGCTATGGATTATCTCTTGAAACCTCCAACAATAGCAACAGTAAGAGGAGCTATTGACAAAGCAGTAGAATATCTTGAAGAGGAAGCCAAAAAGGCAGCAGGTGGAATAGATATGGATGATTTCAAGGATATGGTTGAGAATTTTTCACCTGAAAAAATGGGGCTCACTGAATCGGGTTCGAAGAATACAGAATTCTCAAAATTAGTTAACATGTTACAAGAAAAGTTAATTCATCCTGGTAAGATTGGAAGAATACACAATCTTTTCTTATTATCAAAATCAGGAATTGTTATTGCTAATCTTTCTGCTAAAAATGTTGAACAGACTGATGTAGATATTCTTGGCGGGATGTTTACAGCAGTTAAAGATTTCATGGAAGATGCTGTTAGCGCTAGCACTTCTTCTTCCCTTAATGATATACAATTTGGAAATTTCCATGTCAAATTTGCATCAGGAGCTTATTCAGAATTGGCTGTAGTCTATACTGGAATTATGAATCAAGAATCTGAGGATTCAATAACTGATACTTTAATGGCTTTTGAGATAGAAAATTCTGCAATTCTAGAGAATTGGGACGGAGATCTTTCAAAATTAGAAGGTTCAACTAAATATTTAGAAAATCTTTTTGGCGATATTGATAAAGACAAAGATTAATTCTTTTTGAGTCTTGCAATTATATGGCTTGTACTAGGTCCGTAGAATTTAACTCTCTCAAATTTTTCTACAATGAAATTCTTTGTACTCATTAATTTAGTGAATTTCTCAGGAATAATTCTCCAGTCACTCCGGCTCTTGAATCCTAACCAGGTATTCCTGTAGGCCTCATGGAAAATCACAATTCCTTTATCATTTAGATTATTATGTGAATGTTCTAAAAAATCTATGGTATTTCCAATATATCCTAGATGTACAACATCAGCTTTGATATTTACGTTTTTACAATCATCATTAATAATTTCCACATTTTTAATAGAATTATTAACTACATTCATAGTCAAATATTCAATAGATTTAGGATTTTTATCTATAGCTATAACTTTTGTTTCAGGATAACCTTTTGCTATTTGTAGTGCAAAATATCCTATTCCTGCAAAGTAATCTACAATTACTTTAGGACTATTAAATGTGTAAAAATCCTTAACTTTTCCAGGCCCCTTTAGAGCAGATCTCCAACCTGTATTTCCCGGAGACCACATAATCTCTTTAAGATCTAATTTATAAGATATTCCATATTCATTTATTACTGTCTCAGTTTCTTCCCCATATAGTAGTTCAATCTCATCAGGCTTTCTGAGTTCTCCTTTAATCCTACTTTTTTGTATAACTGTTTTAGCATTTAATTCATTTGCATATATTTCTGCAGTATTTTTCCTTTCGTTTTCACTTATTCCTTTAAAATCAATAATAATAATATTTCCAATCTTTTTCCATTTCTTCGGGAGTTTATCATGTATTTTTGAATCAACTTTTGCCTTTATTTTTTCAAAAGGATTCATTTTTCAGATAGTTTACGTAAAACAGAGATCTCTGGTTTCCACATTTCTGGTCCACCAGGAGTTTCAAGATATCCTGCCAGATGCTCTAGTCTTTCTTCCTGCATAAAAAGTTTGAAAGTTTCTTTTCCTAACTTCCCCATTCCAATATTGTCATGTCGATCCACTCTTGAACCTAGGTCACTTTTTGAATCATTAAGATGTAATGCTACAAGATAATCCATACCAACTATGTTATCAAAATCATCCCAGATTTCATCAAAATTATTTCGCCAATCATAACCAGAAGCCCAGGCGTGTTGTGTGTCAATACAAACTCCTATTCTTTCTTTTGCATCAATATGATCGATAATATGTTTTATTTCTTCAAATTTGATACCGACATTTGTTCCTTGACCAGCAGCATTTTCTATTACTAATTTTGATTTGTATCCCTTTGTATCATCTAATGTTTTATTCATATGCTGAGCTATTCTTTCTAAAGCTTCATTTCTTGTCTTCAGGTCATCTCTCATATCCTTTTTAGGGTGAGTATGCGAACCAGGATGAAAATTCAAATATTCCACACCTAATGCTTCACATCTATGATATTCTTCTAGAAATGCGACTTGAGCCCTTTTACCTTTAGTTTCATCAGGAGAACCCATATTTATCAAGTATGAGTCATGTATCATCAATGGACCTAGATTTGTTTCAGCTAGTGGTTTTTTGAAAGCATCAATTTCCTCATCAGTCAGAGGTTTTGCTATCCATTGTCTTTGATTTTTACTAAACATCTGGAAGGTCTCAGCTCCTATTTCAAGGGCCCAAGGAATTGCATTTTGTAATCCTCCGGCAACACTTACATGTGCACCTAATCTCATCTTAAGGCAGATTCAAGCCTACCTTAATAATAACTATTCGATGAGAGCCTGTGAAATTTTCAGTAGTAGCCAATACACGGCATTCAGAAATCAAAAAAAATTTGACGAAAGTCATTGGCTTTTTAGATGATTTTGAACTAGAGGCTCAAACCGCTCAAATTCTTAATCTGAAGGGTGTACCTCTAGAAGAATTAAATGGGGACATAATTATCTCACTTGGGGGAGATGGAACTTTGCTTTACATATTTTCTAAGATTAACAAACCAATATTCGGGATAAATTGTGGTGGAGTCGGTTTTCTAACAGAAATGGAACATGATGAGGACATATTCACAGCAATAAAAAATTTGGAAAAAGGTGAATTCACTAGCCAAAAATTACAAAGAATTGACACATACATAAATGATAATCATGTAGGTACTGCACTGAATGAAGTAGTTCTGCACTCATCTAGGGTTGCAAAGATACAGGGATTTGAGATAACTATCGATGGATCCCTAGCGGATAGTTTTAGGGGTGATGGTTTGATTATTTCAACACCAACAGGTTCGACTAGCTATGCAATGTCTTTAGGCGCTCCTATACTTTATCCCACTATGGAATCTCACATAATAGTTCCGATTGCAGCTTATAGAATAGGTGCGCGCCCACTAGTTATTCCTTCAAAATATGAGATTACGGCTAAATTAACAGGTAATCCTGAGGCTGTAATGGTTATTGATGGACAAGATGAGATATTGATAACTATTGATGATATAATTAAATTTAAAAAATCTGGAAATCCGGTAGAATTAGTCAGATTTAGTGATAATTTCTTTGAACGTATAAGGACAAAATTAAGGTTGTAAAAGTGAAGAAAAGAAGAACGAGACTAAGAGGTACTAAGACAGCTGCCAAATCTGAGCAAAAGAAATTAATTGGCCGAATAAAAAAATTGAGAGACAATCCAGAGGTTCTCCTGCCTCAAATCAAGGGAAGTAATGCAGCTGATGAAGTGTACTCTAAAGTATTGAAGGATTTGACTTTAGCTAAAGAACAATATCTTAATCCTCCAAGCCTTTTATCCGCTATCTTTGGTTCAAAACCCAAAGACACACTTGCTAAAGCATATGCAGCCTCTTTAACAATCTTAGATTCCGGGGCTCCAGTTATGGCTATTGCACGTTTTCCTCATGGTGAAGTTAACTATGTTCTCAGAGGTTCGGGAATATCTAAAGAGAAATTAATAGGAATACAAAATTATCACCATAGGTTGTGGTCCCGTTTTGCTCATTTGGATTATGTTAAGAAACACAAATTGTACATCTACGCCTTGGAAAAAGGATTAATTTGTACAGGAACTAAACCGAACTATCCGAAACAATTATGGGGTGAAACCTGCTCTTCCCTGAAGGTCAAGGATTCTAGTGATATTTCTCTAGGTCTTAATGTTAAATGTAATTCAATCAGGAAATCTATAACTATTCCTTACAAACGTCTTCTAAAATCTAAGGAAAACAGTTATAGCTATTTTTTGAAACATCAAATAGCATTTGATCAAGATTATGATTTTTCTCTCTCAATTAAGACTCCT
Organism: uncultured archaeon; assembly: GCA_964342795.1. Classification (GTDB taxonomy): domain Archaea; phylum Thermoplasmatota; class Poseidoniia; order MGIII; family CG-Epi1; genus CG-Epi1. Next base: position 10,594 of record CAYFGG010000020.1, read on the forward strand.
TTGTCAGATATAGTTCCAGAGATACCAGATAATCTATTTGATGATTTTAGAAAAGGTATGGTCATTGATTCTGAGTTATTATCTCTGGTTCTTGACTACCAAAAGGAAGAAATAATGAATTTAGATAAACAATTCTTCATAATCTCGAATACTATAACTTCTAGGGATGAGTTAATGTCTAAGATAGGACAGAATAAAATAGATGAAGCGATTATTGAGGATATTCTAGTAGATTACACTGATTCAATCATTCTTGATGCAGTGACACTTTCAACCTTTACTGAGCACACATGGAATTCCGTTGGCCAGAATATAGCGGAGAAATTTGTATCGGGGGCATCCTCTAACTATAATGGAGAAAATTCACTAGAAATTCTGAGATCGCTCTATGATAAGGTGGTAAAGGATAGTTTAACTAGTGAATATCCAAGATTTCGTTCTTTAGATGAACCGTTGAAATTATTAGATAAAGTCGTCCGATTTCTTAAATCTGGAGATAAAAGTAGGGCTGTAAAGGAGATTGAAAGTTCCTCATCAAATAACAATATGACTAAATCATTGTCATGGTCTGTTTTGATGTGCCTTAATGCTACATCAAGCAGGGCCTGGAAATATAGTAAAGAAGAGCAATCACTTGGTGAAACATTGAAGTCATTAGTTCAAGATTTAATAGACAGTAAACCTGCTGATTACTTAGGTATTTTAGAAGATATTTCAAATCGAATTGGCCTTGGTAATAAATTGGAAGTTATTTAAAACAGCCTTGGCTGGAGAATCTCTCTGGGTCCGTGGTCTAGTTGGTTATGACGTCGCCTTGACATGGCGGAGATCCCCGGTTCGAATCCGGGCGGACCCACCACTTATTTTCCTTCTTTCCATCTACGATATTCTTCACTGTCATGCGATATAGGCCCGCCATCAGTTTTAGTTTCAGTTTTTGAGGTTGATAAATCAGGTTGTACTGTGCCCTCTTTCTTATCTGGATCATACCCTATCGTGATTGTATCATCTTTATTGAGGGTAATGCCAATTAAAATAGCACCAATAGTGAGTAATAGGATT
>CAYFGG010000021.1:0-11473 GCA_964342795.1 uncultured archaeon
AAGTCCCCATAGCCATTATCCCATAGAAGCCCCAACCCGCACGATAACTTGCACCTGCAAATCCCAAGAAAAAGAACGCTGAGAAATTGGTTGCAGCTAATGTGCAAAACAGAATCCATGGGTTTATTCTCCTAGAAGCCACAAAATAATCTTCTGAACTATCTTCTTTGCTGCGGCCATATATTCCAATACCTACCGATATTGCGAGATAAATGGCTAGAATGATCCCAATAGTTAGTAAATCACTCATCTTTCATCCACTCCCTTGAGAACTTCCAAACTGAATACGCTAATGCAAATTGAATTAGAATAAGATAAATCACCCACCACGGAATCCATTCCGCTAGTCGATTACTCGAATTCCAATTCCACCAATCAATACTGAGTATAGTCAGTAAAATGAAAACAAAAGCCCAATTCCGATTATTCTGTGACTTTGGGAACCAGAATGGTAAAAGCTCCCAGGTCTTCTTGTTCAAGTTTGAAGTCTTTCAATTAGTTCAGCTTTTGTGCCTGAAACAGGTAAATCTCTTTCTTTCAACAATTCTTTCAATTCAGCGACTTTCATAGAGGAATAATCTGTTTCCTCTGTTTCGGCTCCTTCTTCTTCAGCTTCGGTTTCTTCATCGTCACTGACGTCTTCTTTTTCTTTTCCAGCCTCTTCCAAAATTCTTTCTAGTTCATCATCTTCTGGAGGTACTTCCATCAGACTTGCTGGATTTACCACACTTATCTTTGAGATTTCTACCCTCTTGGTAGGGTATGTGGTCTTTAGCGCAGTAGACACTTCCTTGCTCAGATCTCCAGAATATATTTTCTTCAATGCCTCTGATAGGCTCATCTTTGTGAGACTCTTTTGGATTTCTGAATGAGCTACAGCCCTCAGAAGTTTCTCTTGGGATTTCTTTATGCGCTTGTCTACAAGAATTATTGGTTTGATTCTAATATTCACATCATCTTGTAAGGCCAGAACGAAGTTACAGTCAATTCTACTATTTCTTCTGCGAGTTAGTGCTCTTTTGTAGTCGGATGTCAAACGGTGTCCGTCAAATGAGGTGAATGCGTTGTTACCTCTGGTCTCATTTACTCTGAATTTTATCATGAAATTCTTTTGGCTATAATCTCCAGTCAATTGTTCAAGTGGCACTTCTGTAACTCTTCCATTGACTACCTCAGGGTTGTCGGCAGGTGTGTGTGCCATTATTGCGTAATTGAACATAGAGGGGGCGTGGAGTCGATACCACATTTTTCCCTTCCACTTGTCCTTAACTTTGGTTCTTGTGACTTTGGCCAAACTCTTTCTCCGTCCTGAAACAGAATTTCAGGCTGCGCTCACTGGGCAGGGTTAAATATACGTTGCGTCGTACAGAACCTGTAATGTTCGATAAATTATTGCTGCCTATTGACCCTTCGAAAAGGCTCAAGCCCGCTAGGGACTATGCAGTTGCATTAGCCAAGAGGTTAGACGTACCGCTTTCAGCAACTTATGTCAGCAATCCAGCCAAAACAGGTACCGTTACGGCATCCACTGAAACAAGTAAAGGATTCGAAGCGCTTGGAAAGAGACAACTTGACCAGTTTGTAGAGGAGATAAGTGACATAAAAGTAACACCTATTCTCAAAATTGGTAAGAGACGTAAGGTACTTGCTGAGATGGTTAATGAGGGAGTAGCAGACACACTCATACTGGGCCCTTTCAGATCAGTTGTTACACGTTTTTTTACAGGTTCGGAAGTTGAAAGAATCCTTGATTCAGAATCATCACATGCTTTTGTAGTTAGGGAAGATCATCCTTTACCAGGGTCCGGATCACCGGCCCTCGTTGTATTTGATGGTCCTCAGTTGTCAGAAAGAGCTTTGAAGATGGTGGAGGATTTCGCCCGTAAATTCAGTTGTGACATTGAATTTCTGCATTTAGGAACTGAAATATTTGGAGGAGCAGAAGCGATTGACACTGCAGTCTCAGAACTCAGAAATCGTTTGGGAGGAGATTACCATGTAACTTCTACCATAATACCACTTAGTTTGTTCAAAACCAGAAAATCAATTACAAATTCTGTGGTAAAGCAAGAAGGAGCAAGGGTTGTTATCCTGCCAGATATAGAAGATGCTGTTAGCGATACACTAATTCATCAATTAGTTCTAAGCGCGGCAGTACCGGTGTGTGTCCTAAGATGAGCCCAGACAAAGAGTTTGAGGACATGCTTGACAGTCTTGAGATAGTAGCGGAATCAATGGAAGAAGAGCACATAGTACCTACTAGGGTTGACCAATTGAAAAGGAGACGTACACTTTTGAGCCTTCAATCCGACCTTCTTGATTCTAAGGCAAGGCAGCATGCAATTTACCGCCTTTATTTCAATTCAACATTCCGAAAGTTTGGTGCTGGTTTTGTTATAGTCTCATTTATTCATCTTTTGCTATTCTTGTTTGCAGACGGCTTGAGTGATGCAGGTCGTAATGTCTTTACACTTTTCCTTTTCATAATCTACCTTTGGGTTTCTGAAACATTTCCACTTCCAGTAACTGCATTGATGGCAGGTGTAGCCTTGGTATTGTTGGGTGAAGAACGGGATGATGCATTTTCATCCTATGCTTCGGATTCTGTATTCATGATTTTAGGTTCTCTAATTATCGCTCAGGGGATATCAAAATCAGGAGCTGAAAAATTAATAATTCGTAGATTACTAGGTCCGTTTACAGGATCTAATTATTCATTGATATTTGGGACTATAGTTATCTGTAGTTTTATGGCAGCTATAATTCCTGACCATAGTGTAGCAGCAATTATGCTTCCTATAGTACTTACTATAGCTGACAAAACAGATATTCGTAAGAGGCCTAACGAGATGATTGCGTTAGTACTAGCAGTGGCATTCTCCTGTTCAATCGCAGGTCTAGCGACACCATCAGGTGGAGCTAGAAATGTGATAGCTATGGGTTTTCTGGAGGAGATATATGATATCCGCATATCTTATGTTCAGTGGGTTATTCTTGCGGCACCATTGACTATTGCTCTGGTGCCTCTGGTTTTCATCACATTAATAATGGTCAATAGTGTCAGCTATCGCAGTATAGATTACTACAGCGACCCCACACATTCTATAGATGATAGACAATTGATTGCTTTGTCTGTTTTAGGTCTAACTTTCGGCCTTTTCCTTACCTCAGGTTTCAATGGACTTACTTTAGGAACCTGCGCGATGATTGGTGGAATACTAATGCATGTTACTGGTGTTTTAGAATGGGAAGATAGTAGGCAGCGACTTCGTTGGGGAGTCATGTTCATCTATGGTGCGGCTTTGACAATGGGTAAGGCAATGGTGAAACATGGTGCTGCGGACTGGTTAGCAGGTGGACTATACAGGTTAGCAGATTATGGTTCAGATTTAGGTGGAGACATGGTTGTTGTTCTAGTTATAATAGTTGTAACTGTAATGTTGACCAATGTTATGAGTGACGGTGCAGCAGCAGCTATACTAGTTCCAATAACTCTGGCAGTTGGGGCGGCAGCCGGATTTAATCTTGCATTTATTGCTATAATAACTGCGATCAGTACCGCCTTTGCTTTCATGACCTCATTTGGTACTCCTCCAAATTTGATTGTTCAAGCATCTGGAATTCCCAAATCTACGGATTTCGTCAGAAATGGTGTACCATTGATTATAATTTCAGTCCTTATGCTTATGGCTGCTCAGAATTATTACTGGGATATAGCTAGTGAATGGGCTGGCATTTAATCACTAAAATTGATTTTCTTACCTGAAATTCTGTTTTCAGTTTGAACTAGCCCGCCTATGAAGGCAAAAGTCACTAGTGATAAGAACACTGAAGAATTACTGTCAGGTATTTTTGATATTGGCCCTAGTGTGTCTTCATTAGGATTGTACCCGATGAGGTTACCAATTTCCTCAGCAACATCGTTTGGCCCAGACCCGGGAGGAAGTGCTCCTGTTGATGCCATAAAGTAAAGTCCAGCGATTATCAGGAAAGGTAACATGGCTGCAGTCAGTGCTCTTGCAGGATTACCTGCTTTCTTACCTCCAAAGAAGCCTCCTACGGCAGCAGTTAATGATCCAGGCAGTGTCAGGATTCCCAATACAATCATTATGACGAAGATGTATATGACTCCTGCAAAGATTCCTTCATTGAGTAAATTTATTGATGCATAATCAGTTTCAGTTTTTTCTTCTCGCAGAAAAATATCGGGTTCTTCCAAATCTTCACTTTCTTCTATTTTTTCTTCTTGAATTTCCTCTTCGATTTCTTCCTCATCCACTATTTCTTTTTCCTGTTCGCCAAACAGATTTCCACGCATCAGTTCCCAAAGTTCTTTTTCTTCGTCCACTGTTTATTATTTAGTTACTATCTATAAATCATTGATGATACCTGCAACAGATTAATATAAGACCCATGACAAGACGGTTGAGAGTAGGGGCGTTTAATTGGAAGTATTGACGACAGAAACACTTGCAGCAGCGATTAACTACAGTCCAGAGTATTCTCACATGGGCGAAGATGAATCTAGTTATCTAGCTGAACATATTCTCAATTTCTTTGGTTATAGTGACCGCATAATCGATAACGTCTTGCATCCAGAGGATAGGGATACATTTTACATGTTAGAGGATGCAGGTCTGATGGAAACTGAAAGAGAGGAGACGACTCTCTATGACGGCAGAGAATGGAGAATTCATTATTGGTTATTGAAAGTGGCTGAGATACAGTCACGCATGGATTCGGGTCCAAAATATGCACCAGAGGATGAAGAACCTTCGGTATACGATGAAGTTCCTGAAGACATCTGGTCACGCTGAAATTGAAATTACCCTATTCTCCACGAGGCAATCAAGAGGAAATTATTGAATCCATCAGATCAACTTTTCAGAATAGAAGTCATATAGTATTAGAGTCTCCCACAGGTAGTGGGAAAACATTCTGCTCTCTTGCAGCTGCATTACCCTTTGCAATAGAGAATGATTTACGTATTGTTTACTGTGTTCGTACCAACTCTCAGCAGAAGCAAGTGATTCATGAATTGCGACAGTTTAAGAAATCAGGTTATCCTGTAAGCGTGGTTGCTTTCCAAGGTCGTGGTTCTCTATGTCCTGAACAGAATTACGACAAGGAGCTAAAGAAATCAAACTGGGTTGAGAAATCAAAAATGTGCAAGTCTCTCAAAATGCAGTCAAAAATAGGAGAGGCCGGTTGCCGTTTTTATCGGAAACTTATACGCGGTAGTGCTTCATTGGTTGAAGAGTGGTCCTCAGATATCCTGACCGCAGAAGAGTTCTCAGAACAAGCAGAAGAATCTGGAATTTGTCCTTACGAGCTCAATAAATTGTTAGTCAAGGATGCTAGGGTCGTTATAGTGCCTTATGTTTATTTTTTTGAGGAATTCATAAGGAATTTTATGTTAGGTAGAATGGGAACCTCTATTGATAATGTTCTGGTTATAGTTGACGAGGCTCACAATCTTCCAGACTGGGCACGAGCTGCAGCTTCAGATTCCTTAACTATTGAGACCATAAATAGAGCCGTTGGCGAATCAAACAAGTATGGTCTTCAACTTGCAAATGGGAATCATACAACGAGTTTTCTTAATTTAGTTGAAGCATCTATTGAATCGCTTTCTGAGAATCATATTCCAGAAGATGAGGATGAAGCTCTTCTTCCCTCGCACTTGGTAGCTCCGGACTCCGAAATTCCAACTTTTGAAACAGAAATGATGTCACTAGGAAAGATGACTCTATTCAATTTGAAGAGAGATTGTTCGGAAGTAGCTAAAATGGGCCAGTTAATTAGGCAACAGTTGTTGGACAATGGCAAACGTCCACGCTCATACGTTGGTTCTGTTGGGGATTTCCTTTGTAGGTGGTTGGATTCAATTGAAACCCACTCAATAAGATTAGTTGGTAACGATCCACAGAGATTGGAAGTCGTCTGCTTGGATCCAAGGGTAATGACTGGATTTCTGGACTCTACAGCAGGTGTAGTAACGATGTCTGGGACGATTAGCCCATTGGACATGTTCAGAGATCTAGTTGGTTTGCGACCTGATACAATACTTGAGAGGAAAGCCTCCACTTTTCCAAGAAATAACAAAAAGATAGTCTATTTTAATGACTTAACGACTTCCTATACTGAGCTGAATAGTAAAACAAAAATGTGGGAAAATATAATTAAAAGATTAAAAACAATTATAACAAATTTCAAGGGCAATATTGCATTGTTCTTTCCGTCATATAAATTGCTCGAATCAGCTGTGGATGAATTGAAAATATCGAAGCCAGTATATCGTGAGTATCAGGGCATGGAACAAGAAGAATTAATGCGTACGGTTGAGAGTTTTAAATCAGATAGAGGGGCTGTTTTAGCGGGAGTAATGGGTGGCCGCTTAGCAGAAGGAATAGATTATCCCGATACTTCTCTTGAAATGGCAATCATCGTTGGCATACCCTATCCTGCACCAGGCGTTAGGCAGGATGCGCTTCAACATTACTATGACATATCATTTGATGGTAGAGGATGGGAATTTGCTGTTGAATCTCCTGCAATTCGTAAATTGCTTCAAGCTGCGGGACGAGTTGTACGTTCCGAGACAGATAAAGGTCTAATCATAATAACCGATAATCGGTCAGTCAAATTCTCAGATTATATTCCTGAGTTAGAAGTCACTGATGACATAATCCATGATATTCAGGAATTTTTTGAAGCCTAAAACATTTAATCCAATATTCTTGAGGCGTTTGTAGGCCACCGTGGCTTAGCTCGGTATAGCGACTGATTCGTAATCAGTAGGTCGGGGGTTCAAATCCCCCCGGTGGCTCCATTCACTTACTTTCGTACCTTGTCTTACTTTGTCTCATTGCTTCCAAGACAGGCATTGTTTCACCAGACATGAATGATATGCATGAACCACCACCAGTTGAAAGGTGTTGAACCCTGCTTGCTAATCCCATCTGATTGAAGGCCATTGCAGTTTCACCTCCGCCAACCACAACAATTGCATTACTTTCAGCCATTGCACTGAATGTTTCTCTTGTCCCTGCAGCGAATTCTGGATCCTCGAACACTCCCATAGGCCCATTGGAGATAATAGTTCCAGCTTTCTCGATTCTATCTATATAGCTGACCAATGTGTCTAGTCCAATATCATAAACTGGATATTCAGTTGGAAGTTCACTAACAGATATGCCTCTTCTCAAACCATTTTCATTCAGAGCTACATCAGTGGGAATGATAATTCTTTCATTATAATTGTTTATCAGATGTTTTGCCTTTTCTATGACCTTTTTGTAATCAGGTATATGTTCAACTATAAAATCTGTACTTGGTTTTCCTATATCCACTCCAGAAGCTATTAGGAATATATTTGCAACTACTCCTCCAACTAGTATTGAATCAACACCCTTCTCAAGGAAATTTTGTGTAATATCTACAGAGTCCGCAGCTTTACTTCCTCCCAACAAAGCAATACGTGGTGATGGTCCAGATTCAATTGCTTTTCCTAAATAATCTAATTCTCTCTGCATAACTCTTCCAGCTACAGCAGGTAATTTTTCTGAAAAACCAACTAGAGAGGGTTGACACCTATGCGCCGCAGCAAACGCGTCGTTCACAAATATCGATGCCAATGGTGCAAGGTTCTTGACCATTTTGGAATTTGCTTGATCACTGAAATCCGCTCCATTATATTTTCTCAGAGTTACTTCCTCTTCATCAAATCTGACATTATCCAGCATCAGAATATCTCCATTTTTCATTGATTTTATCGCATTAACTGCATTTTCCCCATGTATATCATCAACGAATACAATTTCTTTCCCTGTAATCTCAGCCATTCTAGTTGCGTGTTTCTCCAGATTTACAAAGTCGAGTTTTCCAGGTCTGGATTGATGTGCTAAAATGACCACTTTAGCACCCATTTCCGACAGTTCTTCAACTGTCTTGGAGTGTCTTTTTATCCTTGTATCATCTAATATTTCTCCAGTCTCAGGGTCTATTGATGAATTTATATCTACTCTCAGGAGCAGTACTTTTCCATTTATTTCGAAGTCATCGACAGTTAGAAAGTTACGCTTTTCTAAACTCTCAAATTTTCCATCGATGGTTCGGAACTTCTGAGTCCGTTCCACGGGCCGCAAGCGGGTTGTTTGTAAACCTTTTTGTCTATGGAGTCTCTACATGTCGACCGAGTACCGCAAAATTAGCGATAACAGCTTCTATCTGAATTCTTGCGTTTGCACCTTCAGAGAGTCGGAAATCAGCCTCAGCTAATTTTTCTATCATCTGAACTTTTATTTTGTCAGGTATTTCTAAATCTCTAACGGATCTGTGCATCTGTCTCAAAACATCTTCACCAGCCAGACCATAGGTTATCTGAAGTGTGTCCAATCTTTCTCTTGCACCAGCAAAATTATTCTCTAGAGCCATTTCAAGGGCTTCTTTTACCTCCTCAGGTCGCGCAGCGGCTACAGCTTGATAGACTACATCAGCATTGATATCAGTTTTAGCGGCCGCAGCCATCTGAAGACCATTGATTGCTCTTCTAAGATCTCCTTGTGCCAAGTATGTAAGTGATTCATATCCATCTTTTTCCACTTTCAATCCTTCTTTTCCAGATACAAATTTTAGATACCTCTCCACGTCTTCAGCTTTGATTGGTCTGAATCTGAATACAGCACATCTTGACTGGATAGGTTCTATTATCTTAGACGAAAAATTACAGGACATTACAAATCTGCATGTTCTGGAATATTTCTCCATAGTTCTTCTCAAAGCAGCCTGCGCAGCACCGGTCAGAGCATCAGCCTCATCCAGGAATATAATCTTGAATCCGTCCTCACCTAATGGTGCAGTTCTAGCGAATTCTTTGATTTTCCCTCTGACTACATCGATCCCTCTCTCATCTGATGCATTCAATTCATGTAGATTGTGTTTCCATAGTTCACCGAATAATTCTTTTGCTAGAGCAATTGCACTTGTAGTTTTTCCAGTTCCAGCAGGTCCAGCGAATAGAAGATGAGGCATGGATCTTTCTTTGACATAATTTTTCAGTCTACTAGTGACAGCAGTCTGACCGACCACTTCCGAAAGGTTTGAGGGGCGGTATTTTTCAATCCAGATTTCCTCCATCAGAACCCTATTCGCGCGTTGTATTTAATCACGTCCACCAAATTAATGTAAAAGATATATAGTCCCTATACAAGCAGGATTTGAATGTCACGTTACGAAGGTGTTGACTTTTACAATATCGAGCAACATCTAACTGAAGAAGAGACAATGGTACGCGATTTAGTTCGTGAATGGGTAGATGAAAAGGTTATTCCGATAATAGAAGAATATTATACTAAAGGAACCTTTCCTATGGAATTAATCTCGGAAATAGGTGACATGGGTCTTTTTGGTTGTAATTTGGAAGGATATGAATGTGCTGGAATGTCAAATGTTGCCTATGGCCTCGTATGTCAGGAATTGGAGCGGGGTGATTCGGCAATTCGTAGTTGTGTTTCAGTTCAAGGTTCCTTGTCGATGTATCCAATACATGCTTTTGGTTCAGAGGAACAGAAGCAGAAATATTTGCCAGGAATGGCAAAAGGTGAGTTGATTGGATGTTTTGGTTTAACCGAACCAGATCATGGTTCCGATCCAGGAGGAATGGAAACAAAGGCAGTGGAAGATGGAGATTCATACGTTCTCAATGGAGCAAAGATGTGGATAACCAATGGTACGGTTGCTGATTTGGCTATTGTCTGGGCGAAATTAGATGGAAAGATTAGGGGTTTTATAGTTGAAAAGGGAGATTCTGGTTTCACTGCACCAGAGATGAAAGGTAAACATTCATTGAGAGCTTCAATCACTAGTGAATTAGTCCTTCAGGATTGTCGAATACCAAAGGATAGAATTTTACCGGACGTACAGGGCTTGAAGGGACCACTGAGTTGTCTGACCCAAGCACGCTATGGTATTGTTTGGGGATCCTTGGGAGCTGCAATGGGCTGTTTTCATTCATCCGTTGATTATTCCAAGTCTAGAATTATGTTCAAGAAACCTATTGCCAGTTTTCAGTTAGTTCAGAACAAGTTGGCTTGGATGCTTCGTGAGATAACTAAAGGTCAATTGTTGGCTTATCATCTTGGTAGAGCTAAGGACAAAGGCGAAGCTACACCCGAGATGGTATCGCTAGGTAAGATGAATAACGTGGACATCGCTCTTCAGATAGCTAGAACATCAAGAGACATTCATGGTGCTAATGGAATTCTGAATGAATATCCGATAATGCGTCATATGGCTAATCTGGAAAGTGTTTACACCTATGAGGGTACTCATGATATTCACAATCTCATTCTTGGTCGTTGGATAACAGGTATTCAGGCTTTCGAATAATCAGACAGTTCCAGCACTTTCTGTAGCTTCAGCCCAATCTTCACAGTTGTAGCAGCTACGTGTTAGAGTCTTTCCATTTCCATTAGCTCCATCAGCTGTAGTGTAGCTGAACCTATCAGTGAACGACCCCTTTGTCAGCGTTAGATTATCTGCATCATCAAGGCCATTACCTATTGAAGTGTCCTCTACAGAGAAAACGTAACTGTAGTCACCATAAGTATTCCTGAATACAGTTGGAGATGCCGTCAAAATTCCTGCAGTCTTTGCTGGTATAGTTATAGTTTCATCATCATTTGCAGTAATGCTGTCCTTTTCAACCAGATCGCCTATAATCCATTTGTTTATGTATATCGCTGCATCATTAGGATTGTAAACTTCTACCCATTCAAAATTAGCACCACTATTGGATGGATTATACATCACCTCAGTTAGATAGATATCGCTTGCCGCAGGCTGTCCAGAATAGACTGTAACTGTAAGGACTGCAGGCAGAGTATTTGTTCCATCATTATATAGCAAATATCTTTCAGAGGATACACTGACTGTTGAGCCTGATGGGTCTCCTCCCCATAAACAGACCGATTCATTGGGCACCAGAGTACGGACTTCAATTCTCAACTGCTCCCCAACATCTAATTCACTGCGTAATGCACTGTATGGGAACTTACTGAGAGCATCACACTTCTCAGAATCTATTTCACCGTCTGAATTAAGCAATCCCACAGTTAATCCATCACTCAGTTTGACAGAACCGGTACCGAATTCTAAAGTTTCCCAGTTTGTGGAATCTCCTATTTTACCCTCAGAACCAGTTAACTCCGATATTACTTCACGTGCTGTTACGACACGATTATCGTTATTGTCAAGGTCAATTCCAATCCTGTAGTTCATGGATGAGGTAAATGCCTGAAATATCAAAACAAACATGGTAAGTGCAATAGTGAATTCTATGACGTGTGTAACGCCCTTTTCATCCCTGTTTATTTCGCGTCTCATCCTTTCATTTCCCTCTTGAAGAGCCACGTCGAGACTCTTAGACAAGTTAGTGGCCATAGGACAAGTGCCAATAAAACTAACCATCCAG
>CAYFGG010000022.1:0-10827 GCA_964342795.1 uncultured archaeon
GTTTCAATATAACCAATTCCTTTGAATGGGAGGACCCATTCAATTCGTCAGGAATAAAGATTCAATCAGACAACAACTATGTATCGAATAACAAGGTAACCAATTCATATGTAGGAATATTGTTTGATTCATCAGAGAATAACAATGCAGTGGCTAATTTGATTGACGAGGTTGACATAGGTATTATGTTAACAAAAGCTCATGACAATGAAGTATCCACTAATAATATTCTTGATTCAGATGTAGCTGATATTCAAGTGACTAGTTTCGGTTATAGTTCAGGCTCGAATGACAATTTTTTCCATAATAATGCAGGTATCGAGTCAATCACTTTCACAGATTCTGATAGTAATACATTGAATTTCCAGCAAGTTGGAACATACACTCTTGTAAATTCGAAGAGAATCTCAGTTTACCAATCGTCATATGATTATGTTGTATGTGATTCAGATTCATCACTTTATCTGAAGAATTGGATAAATATCAACGTAACACGTGATGATTCGGCAATGTCAGATGTTGACATAAAGGTCTGGGATGGAAATAATGTGATTTATTCAACAGACTACTTTGAAGGATCAGATCAAGTAACAGATTCAGAAGGAAAGGCTCCGTCAGATATAATTGTGATATACCGTGTTTTCAATGGAAGTAGTACATCCACAGATAACACCACTAAAGTTAAGATTCGTGTAGGCGACTGGTTCAAGACAGAAATCTCAGAGACTGATGATGATAGAGTCGATATTGACTTCGAGGTTCCAGAATTTACGGTTTACAATCCAGACGGTTTGGACAGTTACAAAGATGAAGGTTATTATTCCTATATTCAAAGAGCTATTGAGAACTCGACTGATGGAGATATCGTATCACTTGGTTCTGTGGAATATAATGAAAATGTAGTTATAGATAAAAGACTAACATTACGTGGATATAGTACAGAGGATACAATAATTACAAGTGAAACAGGTGGTTTAGGATCACCACCTCTCTTCGATACGAGTCAATCTGCAATTTTGGTTACGGCAGACAATGCTATAGTAGAAAATTTGCAAGTTTCTGGGTCATTTAGTGAGGGCGTGGTGATATCACATGCTGATAATGTTTTCATTCATAATTTAAAAATTATAGATATAAATGGTTTCGGAGTTTTCATCCAAAATTCAGATGATGCTGAATTTGAGGATCTACATGTAGATTCTAGTGGCCTTGGTGGAATATATGTGAACGCCTCTTCTGAAAGTTTCACAATCAGAGATTCCATTATTACTAACAATGATGAAGTAGGTATAGAGATTACACAAAATGCAGTCGATGCATATCTTCACAATGTGACTCTTTCAAACAATCAATATGGCTGTTACTGTAGTGGTACGGGAGTTACAATTTCTGAGAGTACTATCAATGATAATGGTAACAATGGAATTAAACTAAATGGTGTTACCTCGGCAACTGTAGACCACAACACAATTTACGATAATGGACAAGCTGAGATTGAGGTTTATTCATCATACAATGTTGATATTTACGATAACAGTATTTCAGATGAATGGTTTGGTTCAGGAATAATAACTCCAGGTAGCGAAAATATCGATATTTACCGTAATGAAATGGGTGTTTCCATTTATCTAAATGCCGATTACAGTAAGATTTCAGATAATAATTTTGCAAATATAACAGGTTCTGGCCCAGATATTCCAGATAAGACGGCAATTCTGATATATGGAAGTTACAACACTATATCTGATAACAGCATCTATAACGTCAATATTGGGTTAATGTTCGGTTTTGGTGAATACGACTACAATATTGTTGAGAATAACACTCTAACCTTAGTTTTAGATGATATGTGGTATTATACATCAGGCACGAATAACATTTTCATCAATACTGATTTTGATGTTATAGACATAGATTCTGAAAGTTACTTCGAAGTTCATAACTATGTAGATATTGAGATGCTCACAGTAAATGGCCCTGCCGTGGGCGTTGAGATGGATGTAAGATACAAGGAAGGTTCCTCAATTTACGCCACGGACAGGTATGGTGGTTCTGATGACACAACAGATTCCTCAGGTAATATTGATCGTCTTTTCATAATAAACAAAATATTTAATGGAGATTATAACCCTGACTTTATAGAAACTGAGATAACATACTACTATGATGATGCAGAATATACGATTGACTTAGACACATCAACTAGTCATATGGAGAAAATATGGGTGAATCTGCGCCCAGTTTCTTCTATAGACACTTTGAACGGCATAGGTGATGATCCAACAACTGGAACAGAGGAAGCTGTCAAGGGTGCAGATATGGTCATGGTTGATTCACATACAATTGCTTATTGGCCATTTGATGAAGGTATGGACCAGGCAGTTACAGATATTGGACCTTCTGCATATTCAGGAGCTATAAATCCATCAGCTATATGGAGTGAAGGCCGGCCTAATGCAACAGATGATTATTCAGTTGAATTTGATGGAACTTTCACCAATATTGGAACAAATGCACTCTTCAATTCAACCGAATTTACTACAGAAGTATGGTTCAAGACTAGTACTTCCAAGGCAATGGTTCTCTTCTCAGATAAAGACAACAATGAAGAATGGGGATACAATTTCTATGTTGATACTGGCCTCTGTTTTGATTTTACAGTGAATAATGGAGAACTAGTTAGTTTGACCTCATCAGAGTTGGTCACAGATGGTGAATGGCACTTTGCAGCCGTAGTTAGGAGTTCAGACAATCTTGAATTATGGTTAGATGGTGATAAGGTTGCTGAAAAGAGCTGGTCAGGAATAGTAGACTTCACAAACTCAGAAATTTCAATCGGCCAGAATCCACTAGGAGCAAATTCATTTCAGGGCCAAATTGACGACCTAAGAATATCGGATGTAGCAAGGCACAATGAGGACTTTATGATCGGAGGTGGAATTGTTGAATTCGTTTCCGATGCATATGATATTGACGGTGAGGTAGCAGAATACATCTGGACTTCTACGGTAGACGAAGTTACCACTGAGATTGGCCGTGAACAGATATTATACTACCCAGTTGATTCATTAGAGGAAGGTTCACACACTATTCAGTTACAGGTCATAGATAACAATGGAACAATGTCAGATTACGATATCTATGTGTTGGTTGTGATGGAGAGACCAGGCTCAGAGATTATTTCAATAAGCGTTAATGAAGAACCTGTCTGGACAGGCTGGAGCGTTATAGAGGCTAACAATGGAGACAATGTATCATTCGAGGGAGCAACAACAACTGGTAGTCAATTTATCAGTGAATTCCTGTGGGTATCTGATATTGATGGTCAAATTTCAGATAAAGCGGATTTCACTACCAGTACATTGTCCAATGGTACTCATGTCATAACATTCAGATTGAAGGGAGGTAATGGACTTTGGAGCCCCGATCAGACAGTTTCTATAGATATCAATGGTCGACCAGACTTTGGTAACGGAAACGTTTCAGAAGAGGTTATCAAAAGATTCCGTTCTGCTATGTTCAAGATTAAAATTGAGGATGACAGTACTGATGGTTCACAATTAGATTACACAGTTGGTTATAGGCTAAAGGGATCAAGTGATGAATGGCAAGAAGAATATGTTTCAGATACAGGTTATAATACTGAGACTGGAGAATTAGAATTCACTTTTACTCCTGATGAAAATGCACCTACTGGGGATTACGAATTCTCTGTTGAGGCTACAGACGAAGAAGGTGGCGTCTCAGATTACTATGTAATGAGTCAGAGCATTACAGTTCAGAATAATGACCCTGAGATTGAGAGTTCTAATCTTGATTCAGAAGATGGTGAGCCTGTGGAATTTACTACAGGAACAACCATTGAGCTAGGAGTTGATGCAACAGATGAAGATGGCCAACTTTCTACGGTAATCTGGTATGCTGACACGGATGGGGATGGTACATTTGAGGAGATAGGTACGGGTGCTAATTTCACATATGAGAATAATGCACTACCTCCAGGAGAGAATGAAATCAAGGCTCGTGTCTTGGATGATGAGGGAGGTTACGATGAAGTAACTTACACAGTTATGGTGAAGGAAGTTCCTGTAGAGGAGACAATTGTTGACCAGTTAACAGCTGAGTTTGCTAACAATGCACCACTCATTGGACTACTAACG
The DNA here is from genome assembly GCA_964342795.1 of uncultured archaeon. Lineage (GTDB taxonomy): Archaea > Thermoplasmatota > Poseidoniia > MGIII > CG-Epi1 > CG-Epi1. The sequence goes on from CAYFGG010000022.1 coordinate 4,161, forward strand.
GCTGGTATAGTCATAGTGATTGGAACAGTATTGCTGAGACGTAATAGAAGTACAGCAGTAGCAGAAGATGTTGCAGAAGGACTGAAGGTCGATGATGGCGTGTCAGAAACTAGAGAGACTTTCGAAACGCTGGAGTGGGAAATACCAACCGATGCTCAAGGAAACGCTTTGATTATTGGAGAATATATGGCTAAACGTAGAGAGTCATATCTGACACATCCAAACAATGATGAGGTACTTGATTATCTACACAATAACCGTGAACGTTTCACTATATCCTCGTACTTTGATGTGCCTGCAGAACCACCGGTGGTCCTAACTGATTGGGCACTTCCTGACAACCTACGTGGAAATGTTCACTTGGATTCACACCGTAAGCAATTGGTTGAAAGAATAACTAACAGCAGTTCAGACAAGAATTTCGTTATTATTGGTGAACCTGGTGTCGGTAAGACAGTCATGTTGTTCGAAGTGTTTGATAGACTCATGTATCAAGCACCAGTAGGTATTCTTTCCACAGATACTATTGCCAAAGCACACGAAATGTTTGGAGTGCGTGTATTCTATGATGATATACCTGAAAACCAGAAATTAGTGGAAGCTTTGACAGATAATGAGATTAAGGGAGTAATCGTTACTTCCAGAGAAGCAGACTGGAAGGCATTACCAACCGAAATGCAAGCCAAATTCGACAGACTCACAGTTCCATTATTCAATGAAATGGACATGAAGCAAATGATTGAGAAAATGATGACTTTCCAGAGTATTGCCTACAAAGATGACGCAGTTGGAATGTTAGCTGAATACGCAGAAGGAAGTCCAATCTATGTCTGGTCTATGGTCAGAGAAATGATGCATCGTAGCGTTAAGGGACTTACTAAGGAATACATCCAAGAAAATTCAGTTAAGGGAATGATTAACTATGTTGCGCAATTACTTCAGAGACTTCTCAAGGATGGTGAGGAGTATCGTCCTGGAGGTTTGCATGCCCTAGCATCATTGATATTCCTTTCAGATCATATGGAAGAACGTTACTGTAATGACTATTTCTTCGATGCTTATGTTGAAGTACTTTCGAAATACACTGAGGAGAAATTAGATGACAAGATGAATCCCAAGACGCTCAATTTGGTCTTGGCATATCTACCAATCAATGACAGTGTTATCAGATTCCCACACGATACTTGGCCAGATGTTTTGCAAGGTTGGGGAGATATGAATCCATTCAGTAGTGAATTGAGAATGATAAACCGTGCCTTTGCAGATTCTGGCTTATTCCAGGATTTGAAGAAGGAAGTCGTCAAGGATGTTTGGGATTCAACTTATGAGAGATACAAGCGTACACCATCACGACAGAAGAATTCATTCTTGGCGCTGGCAGACACATTGTTCCAGAACTTCACTATTGATGAGCTGAAGAAACTGGGTGTTGACATTGACATTGTAAGACAAGTCGCATCCACATATTCACACATTCCACAAGCTGCTAAGTTAATTTCCAAGATTCAGGCAGTTCTTCCACAGACAGTTACACGTATCATTAATATGCAAGAACTAAGTTCTGAGAAGGGACATGCACCATACAAGATACAGGAGATGTACCTGATTTACAATGACGGCCGTATGATTACCAGTTTGATGGATGAAGAAGCTAAAGTTGATTCAGATATTATGAGTAGTATGTTAACTGCTATCAACGATTTCGTGAAGGATTCCTTCCAGACTTCAGGGAATTTGGGTTCGATTGACTATGGAGAGAATCAGATAATTCTGGAGAGAGGAAAACACACCATTCTGGCTTCAGTAGTATATGGTGAAGCTAACCGTGATCTCAGATCCAGAATGGGCCGTGCACTGACCAAGATAGAGGATGAATTCAAGTCCAAGTTGAAAGATTGGGATGGTGATGTAGATAGTCTTGCAGATACCAAGACACATCTAGAACCCGTAATGAATCTAAGCACATCTGTCACCAAGGATATGATTGATGAATTACAAGCCCTTAGAGACGTCGGATTGAAGTCAAGTTGGAGTCAAGTAGCAGGCTTCGTGCAAGTTAATTTGATGATTAATAATTATTCCAAGAAACAGCTCAAAGGAGCTAAATTGACTCTTGAATACGGTGCGGACTATCTCAAATTGGTAAAGACCGACCCATCATTCAAGTACACTGTTACAGAAGTAGATCTGAAGAAAATCCCAGCAAATGATGAGATGAGTGTAACTCTTTACTTTGAACCACTGAAATCTACACAAGCCTCATTGAATGTTCATATGGACTACGAGGCCAAGGGTGGCCAGTCCTCTGGTGTTTCTACCGCAGTATTCGAACGTGTCGATCTTTACAAAGAAGATGCAAGTCTTGACATTTCAGATCTTGACAATGCAAGTAAAGCAGAGATAGTAGCTGACTCAGCTCCAGTTGAGGTAGTTGAATCTACAGTAGAGGATGTTGAGGTGATGGATGAAGAAATTGAGACTATTGAAATGAATGCGGACGTAGTCGATATAGAAGAGGCAGACATTTTTGATCCTATTGAGACGGAGGCAGAGGTCGTGGCGGTCGAAGCTGATGCAGAGGTCGTGGCAGTTGAAGCTGAAGCTGAAGTAGTTGATCCCGGTGAATCAGGAGTTGATGATATTCTTAGCAAGTTGGATGAGCTTGGGGATTCAGGGGATGACTCAAAAGATAAGCCAGACGTCGAAGAAAAGACAGAAGAATCAGTTGTTGATCCTGGTGAATCTGGTGTTGATGACCTTCTAAGTAAATTAGATGAACTTGATGATCCTGCGAATGCACCAAAGAAGAAAGAGAAGAAATCAGAAGACGAGGAAGAGGATAAATCTGGAATGGATGATGTCCTAGGCAAGCTAGACGAGTTGTGATTTGGTGCGGGTGCCGGGATTTGAACCCGGGTTACAAGCTTGGCAAGCTCGAGTGATACCAGGCTACACCACACCCGCGTGTCATCGTCCACAAAAGATGGGATAATAAAGTTGACCAAGCGCCTTTAATGACCACCCAAGTGAGCGCTGTATGTCAGACGTAGAAAATACAGAAATTCCTCTTTCACAGGCATGGAGAGAGAACAGTCTGGCAATTTTGGCCTTAGGTCTTTGTTTCTTGGTTTCACATATGCTTGCAATGTACCTAGTTCCTTCCTATGAGGAAGCTGAGGTCCAAGCTTTTGAAGATCCTGATGATCCAGTAAATTCTGTATTCTATATCGCAATAATTCTAGTTTTCACAGCGTTTGTTCTATGGATTGCGAAAAAGGGTTTGGAATGGGTTCTTCAAGCGATATTTATGTCTGCAATCGGTGTCACTTTCATCTATGTTTTCTATCCTTTTTTCCATTCTGCCGGAATAACTGGAGTTGCAGGCTATATTGGAGCAACTGCTATAGCAATCGAACTAACATTTCTGTTATTGACATATCCTGAATGGTATGTAGTGGATATTGCAGGAGTTATCCTAGCAGCAGGAGTAGCAGCCATATTTGGTATATCTTTCGGTTTGTTCCCAGCATTATTGCTCCTTGTTGGTCTTGCTATCTATGATGCATGGGCAGTTTATCGAACAGGGCACATGGTCGATTTGGCAGATTCTGTAATGAATCTCAAGTTACCTATCTTGTTAGTAATGCCAAAATCCAAAGGTTATTCTTTCCTTGACCAAGGAAGTCTTGCAGATCAGATTGAGAAAGGTGAAAAACGTGAAGCATTGTTCATGGGTCTTGGTGATCTTGTTATTCCAGGAGCATTGGTTGTCTCTTCCAAAGCATCTCTTGGTTGGATGGTAGGAATCTCTTCAATGATTGGTGGATTGATTGGTTTTTGTATTTTGATGGTATTTGTTCTTAGTGGAAGACCACAAGCGGGACTTCCATTACTGAATGGTGGTGCGATTTTGGGTTATGTTGTTGGAGCCTTTGTTTTCGTAGGCAATTTGGGTCTATGAATTTAGTACCTGTCCATGGTTCAGCGGCGCTTCATTTAATCGATGAATCGGCCTTAATTCTTTCTGACTTACATTATGGTGTAGAGGCAGAGATGCTACGTGGTGGAGTGTGGGTGCCAAATCGCTCTACAGCTCGTACGGAGAAGGTTTTGGAACTTCTAAAACAGACAAAGTCCAAACGTCTTATTCTATTGGGCGACGTCAAGCATCAAGTACCACACAATAGTAAACAACAAAGAACTGATCTTGAACAATTTTTCATGGCAGTTGGCAGAATTGCCAAAGTCGAGATAGTCCCTGGGAATCATGATGGTGGTTTGGTAGATATCATTCCCTCAGACGTAAAATTCCATAAGTCTGATGGTTTTGTTATTGGAGAAATTGGTATGGTTCATGGTCATGCATGGCCATCCCAAGAAGTGATGAATTCCAAGGTATTAGTGATGGGACATGAGCATCCTGCATTGTCATTCAGAGATAGGCTTGACAAACTACACAGTGAACCTTGTTGGCTCCGTGCACCTATGCTTGAGCATGAAAGATATGACAAAGTTCCAGAACAATTGATTGTTATGCCCGCATTTGGGGAATTGGCTGGTCGAACTATGAATCGAGAACCTCTGAAAGGTCTGGGACCAGTCCTTCGGAATGGCCTTGCAGATTTGGCAAAGGCAAGAGTCGAGACATTAGAAGGTCTTGATTTTGGAGAATTGGGGAATCTTATTGATTTGAGACTATGAATATCAATCAGAAATTAATGGATGCCCTTGAGAGTCGAGGTTTAGCAGAGCCAACATTGGCTCAGTCATCTACTTGGCCAGAGATTGATTCAGGCTCTAATGTTCTTTTGATAGCACCAACAGGTGTAGGAAAGACAGAAGCTGCGATGGTCCCTCTATTTCATAGATTACTTGAGAAGGAATCAAAGCCGATAACGATACTGTACATCACTCCGTTGAGATCGCTTAATCGTGATATGCTACGCAGATTGAAGGATATTGGTGAGGAGCTGGGAATCAGTGTTGCGGTAAGGCATGGAGATACTTCCCAGAGTGAACGAAATCGGCAGTCAAAGAATCCACCACAGATATTGATCACAACTCCCGAGACATTACAGATAATGCTTTCAGGAAAGAGATTGAGAGAGAATCTTTCTGGAGTTGAGGCAGTGGTTGTGGATGAAGTGCATGAATTGGCATCAAGTGAACGTGGTGCTCAGTTGAGCATAGCATTAGAGAGATTGACACTTTTATCTGGAGAATTCCAGAGAATAGGTCTCAGTGCTACAATAGGAACACCATCATTGGTCAGTGAGTTTCTGGGTGGTGACAGGAAAGTCAACATAGTTACTCCAAAATTGGATAGAAAAATGGATCTCCTAGTTCATTCACCTGAACCAGTTTCAGAGGATGATGAATTAGTCAATGAATTGTATTGGGAACCAGAAAGGGTGGCAGCTCTTCGTTATTCAGCAGAGGCCTCAGAAATGGGCCCAACACTTCTTTTTGTTAATACTAGAGACACGGCTGAGTCTATGGGAGTTCGTTGGAGCATGTGGGATCCTGACGCTAGCGTCCATGTCCATCATGGTTCTTTGAGTAAGCAGGTTCGTATAGATGCTGAAGAGGATTATCGTAAGGGTGATGTCAATACATTGATTTGTACATCTTCTTTGGAGTTAGGGATTGATGTTGGTAATACTGCCTTAGTAATTCAATACAATTCACCTAAGGATCCCTCAAGAATGAGTCAGAGGCTTGGTAGATCAGGTCATAGGATAAAGGAGACTGCTATAGGCCGAATAGTTTCCATTGATGCTACTCAGATAATCGAGTCGGCAGTTATTGCTAGAAGAACTTTGGCTGGAGAATTGGAACCTTCAAGAATAAGAAAAATGCCTATGGCAGTTCTTGCGAATCAGTTGATATCATGGACAGTTTGTGACAAGAATGTTAGCAAGGAAACTTTTCTGGATACGATAAAACGTGCTTATCCCTTCAAAGATTTCAATGAAATTATCTTGGATGATATGCTTCAGTTGCTTGATCAGGTACATCAGAATAGAACTATTGGCAAATCAGTAAGGCAGGGTCCTAGGGCCATGAAATATTTCCATGGTAACTTGTCCCTTATTCCAGATCAACGCACCTTTGGAGTAAGAGACATTACGACTCAGAAGATGATAGGAAGGTTGGATGAGCGTTTTATTCTTGATTTAGCTCCTGGAGATCGTATAGTTTTCCGTGGTTCAGTATGGGCTGTGGTTGAGATAGATGAGCAGGTCACGGTTTCTCCTTCAAGTTCTTTGGGAGAATTACCTCGTTGGATAGGTGAAGATATTCCGGTACCATTTAGCGTGGCTCAGGAGGCGTCACAGAGGCTTAGTGATGGCAATTGGGAGGACTTACCGATAACTGATGAAGCTCGAGCCGTTCTGGATGAATATCATCAGAGTATATTGGATGCGGGCGTCATGCCTTCACCAATTTGTCTATCTATAGAACAGCATGAACGTTTATTCATAATCAATTATCCAGGTGGAAGTCGATTGAATCGTACAATTGGTATGATAATCTCAGCAATGTTGTCAGCCCGAAGTGGCTACAAGATTGGTTTCCAGTTTGATCCGTATCGTATAATCTTTGACGCACCTTCCAGAACAACAGTGAAGGATATGTTAGCAATAACTAAGGGTTTTGAGAAGGG
>CAYFGG010000023.1:0-10747 GCA_964342795.1 uncultured archaeon
AAGCGAGTGATTTTTGGAAAGCTGAGGAATATCACCAGAAATACTTTGAGAAACACGGTGTAGGGCACTAACCTAATGCTACGTCAAGTACCATCATTATAGTGAAACCAAGCATAACTCCCATAGTAGCTATGTCTCCATTCTTTCCTCTATGTGCTTCGGGTACTAGTTCCTCAACAACAACAAATATCATCGCTCCAGCAGCAAATGCCAATGCATATGGAAGAATAGTTGGAAAGTTTACTATTACTGCAGCCCCTATAATTGCAGAGATGGGCTCTACTAGAGCCGATAGCTGACCCCACCAGAAGCTCTCCTTTCTTGAAAGGCCTTCTCTTCGGAGAGGGACTGATACTGCTGCACCCTCAGGAAAGTTTTGAATGCCTATTCCTATCATCAATGCAATTGCAGCTCCTAAGCCATCACCTGTAGCTGCTGCACCAAAAGCAACTCCAATTGCCAAACCCTCTGGTATATTATGAAGAGTGATAGCTGATATCAATAGCATACTTCGGTGCCAAGTTGTTTTGACTCCTTCGGTCTCTTCAGGAGGGGCTCCTGGATGGAGATGTGGAAGATAGATATCTATCAATCTCATACAAACTCCTCCTAAAAGAAATCCAAAAGCGGCAGGAAGAACTTGCGCAAGACCTTCGCCACTAGTCTGATCTATAGCTGGACCTAGTAATCCGAAACAACTCGCTGCGACCATCACACCAGCTGCAAAGCCAAGCATTCCATCCAGAACCTTTCTGTTTATTTCTTTGAAAAAGAATACCAAACCAGCTCCTGCAGCAGTCATCCCCCATGTGAAGAGTCCTGCTGCTAGAGATTGCGTAACTGGACCCCAGTCTTCCATAAACTCAAACATATGCCTCAACTATAGTACTTACTTGGCTGTCTTAATACCTTCTGGTGGTTGTGCATTAACTAGACGAACACCAAAGTAAATTAAACCAAAACTAATCAACTGAATAAAGCCTAATTCTTCTTTGAGCAATAACCAACTTGATAAGATTCCAAAAACGGGTACCACATTGACAAAACTGGATGCCCGAGTAGCCCCTATAACATCGACTCCAATTGCGAAGAACACGTAGGAAAGAGCTGTGGAAAGGACACCTAAATAGGCTATCAGTAACCATTCTTCATACGTCCATTCACGATTCCACGAAGCCTCATAAACAACAAAAGGAATAAACATGAACCAACCTATCAAAGAAACCCAAGCAATGAGAGCTAAGGAACTTAATTGCTTCTTACCTTCTTGAAGAACGTAATTCCTCATTGAAATTACGTAGATGGCGTAAGTAAAGGCTCCAAACATTATCAAACTATTTCCAAAAATTCTATCCATAAAATCAATCTGTAAATTGGGCGAAGCAAGAAATATTAAGAGAATCCCAGTGAAGCTAAGACATACACCAAATATTCCTTCTTTACTCATGCGGTGTGAAAAGAACCAGACTGAGAGTATCACAACGAACACAGGATTGAAACCAATAACCAATGAAGCATCGGAGGCGGCTGTTTTCTGCATTCCAAACATATACCCTATTTGATAAAGAAAAACTGAAGTGAAAGCCATCAGAAACAATGGCTTCCAATCAGTGCTATTCGGTTTTGTGTTTCCTTCACTAAACCACATCCAAGTAAATAAGACTGGAAGAGCAAAAGTGTATCTCAGAAACATCACTGAAAATGGATAATCTATCAAATCTATAGCCAATATTCGGCCAACCGGCCAGGCAACACCCCAGAACAATGCGACCGATAGCATCATCAAGTTAGTTACTACCAATTTTCGGCCGCTAGGTTGTTCACTCAAAGGTGACTACTCTTTCTTGGTACCTAAGAAATACTCATTAATCTGAGGATCGACAAGTATCCTACTAGCTGAGTCAGTGTGAACTACCTTTCCGTTAGAAAAAATATATCCTCTATCTGAGCGTGACAATGACAAACGAGCATTTTGCTCAACAATAAGGACAGTTATTCCTTTTTCTCTAAGTGCATCAATCCTATCAATTATCTGCTGTTGGTAAAGCGGACTAAGTGCAGCAGTTGGTTCATCAAGAAGAAGAAAGTCAGGATCGCTTATCAATGCTCTACTTATGGCTAACATCTGTCTTTGACCACCAGATAATGATGCTGCAATATCATTCATTCTCGGCTTCAAATCCTCAAACATTTCTAGTGAGCGATTTATACGCTCCTCAAGGATTGTAACTGGAAGGCTGATACCCCCCATCTCAAGATTCTCGCGGACTGACAAACTAGGAAAAACATTATCGACTTGAGGGACATATGCTATTCCACGGTTTACCAAGGCGTCCGTACGCCATCCTGAAACCTCTTCTCCTTTGTGTTTTACACTGCCTTTGTAATAAGTAGCTATACCGAAAACAATTTTGATAAACGTGGATTTACCACATCCATTAGGGCCTATCACCGTAACGAATTCACCTTCATCAACGTAAAGGTCTACATTGTGCATTATCTGAACTTTACCATAGCCTCCTTCCAATCCTGTAACTTCTAGAACTCTGGTCAAGCCGCTCCTCCAAGATACGCCTCAATGACCTCTTTACTATCCTTAACTTCATCCGGAGTTCCTTGCATCAGAACTTTTCCTTGATCCATTACAACGATTCGATCGACGCCTCGTCTGAGAATAAAATCCATATTATGCTCTATGACCAATACTGAAATCTGTTTTTCACTGACGATATTACGTAGATTGTTGAATATCTTCTCTGCCAATGGTCCTGCAACTCCTGCAACGGGCTCATCAAGTAATAGAAATTCTGGCTCTCCCATCATAGCTCTGCCAATATCGACCAACTTGCTCTGTCCACCTGATAACTCACTAGTAAGATTATGAGCCATATGAGTTATCTCTAGTTCTTCAAGAGTCTCATACGCTTTAGTAACTCTTGCTTTCTCCTCATCCCTGAAAAAGAAGGACATTATGGCTGTCAAAGGATTATCACCATACTGGCTCCTAGGTGGTATCAATAGATTCTCAATGGTAGTCATCTCTCTCCAGAGTCGTGTGTGCTGGAATGTTCGTGTTAAACCCAATTTCTGTATCTCATCTGGCCGGAGGTTAGTGGCACTCTCAGAGAAAACCTCAACTTCCCCCTCTGTAGGATCAAGAAGTCCAGATATACAATTGAAAGTGGTGGTCTTTCCACAACCATTAGGACCTATCAATCCAACGAACTCCCCCTTACCCACTTCAAAGGATACCTTATCCACTGCCCTTAGGCCTCCAAAGTCCTTTGTGAGATTGGAAACTTTAAGTACGGAAGACATTATTCTTGCCTCCCTTGGAAATCAATAGAATTCTTTACAGGTTGTGAAGGGTTATCTGGCCTCTTGGGAACCTCGGGAAGTAATCCTCTTTCTGAAAGTAACAAACTCGCAGTTATGACTAGGCCTATCAAAACCAATTTTAGATAAACTAACTGCATCTCAATCCTTTCCGGTTCCAAAGACCCAAATGGTTCTATTATGGAAAGGTCACTGCTAAAGGTTCCAATGACATCTATTAGCAACCAATAAAAGAATGCATCTATTCCTTCAACGTTATCGTGGAAAATACTGTCTGAGTCTCCTCGAGCAACGACCATTAAGTTGAATACAAACTCAGTTAGAACAATTATAATTGCACCAATGACCATTCCACGATTATTAGCCCTTCCTCCAACAATAAAGGCGGCCCAAATCAAGAAGGTCGATTTTACTGGATTAATGAAGTCGTCTAGAATACTCATATTCAACCAAGCCCATAGACCACCACCAAAGCCTGCCAAGGCTGCACCTACTGCCAAACTGGTCGCCTTGTGGTGGAATACATCATGGCCATGGTGCATGGTAACCTCCTCATCCTCTCTTATAGCTCGCAATATTCTTCCCCAAGGAGAATTGAGCATCATCTCAACAAGTGTCCAGATCAAGAAGAACGATAGAAGTGCTATTCCTGCAAGAAGAACTGTGTATGGTGCATCTTGGACCTCTGCACCACTACCTGTCAAATTGAACCATTCACCTACAGATTTATCCATGGTGGACTCCCACCAGCCTTTGAGAGGTAATTCATACAATTGAATTCCTATAGCTGTAGTTCCAGTTCCTGCCCTAAGCAACGGCTCAGCTCTCATAGAAATACGGACGATCTCGCCTAAAGAAATCGTGACTATTGCAAAATAATCCATGCGCAACCGCGCAGTTGGATATGCCAAAAGCCAACCAGCAACGCCAGACACCAAGACTGCTGCAATAAGGCCAAAGAACGGTGACCAGCCATGTCCACCTGGTCTATCCTCTGGAACTGTCAGAATTCCAAGAGTAATGGCACCAATACCTGCGAAAAATATAACTCCAAAATTAGTCATTCCCGTGATTCCGGTGTGAAGATTCAAAGAAAATGCCAAAATTGAAAATACACAAACTAGTACGATTATCCTAGAAATCTGCATCGACTTTGTGAAATTTGTTACACTTGGAAGCCACCAAGCCAGATATGCTAGAATCACTAAGAAAAAGACGAAGGTAAGCCATGAACCCCGCTCACTGGAACGGCCATATTGTGCATGTGAAGCTGGCATAATAGCAGACCAAAGATTACGCTGTGCAATCTCAAGACCTTTAGAAAAGTTCTCTGTCAAGGGATTAATTGAGTATAACATTAAGAATACGCCAAGCCACATGAAGTGGTCAAAGTTCAATTGTTCATGTGGAACATATGTGTAAAATACAAATCCTAGGATTAAAAATGAGGGAGTTACATAAGTCAAAACTTGCTCCTTCATATCTTTGAATATTCTGTTTAGGTTCTCGGTAATCTGCGATAATGTACCTAACACTAATCTAGTGAGATCATTGAAACTAATTGCTACGAAAAGATAAGCTATTTCCTTCACATACATCTTGGATTCAGTGTCCCTCACCAAACTAGGTTCTATGACATCCTCAAAGTAAAGTAACAAGCCTGCTATTGCAATAAACAAAATATTCACTCTATGGGAAATCTCTGCACGTGAGTTAGCAATACTAGTAAGAATAGCAATTATGCTAAGAATAATTAACAAAAGATAGAAGGCATCAATTAGATAGTAAATAGTGCCTGAACCCGAAGTCACTGTGTCCAAATAATAAACAAAAACTGTGAAAATTACAAGTCCAAAAAGAATGCCCCACTTCTGCAACTCAGAAAGTTCCCTTTGTTTGGAACTTAACGAAAAGAGTTCGGTTCTCAAAAAGAAGATCGTGAATACAAATAAGATAAAGAATGATGCTTCTAAAATAGTGAAAACCAAATCCATCGCTAGATAAATAGTGCCCACTCCTGAAACAAGGGAATCTATTAGAAAAATAAAGATGATTCCAAGCAATGATGAACCCAATAGTTGTTTTTTCTGGTAATAGGATAAACCTTCTGCAGAACTATATATCTTGTTGAACTCGGGAACTAAAGTAGCGACAGAAGAATAGAGTATGACTAAACCAAATATGCTCAAAAGAAGAAACATAAAATCAAGAAGGTAATATCCAATACCTATACCTGATACCTTGCTGTCAAGTATGCTAACGACTGCGAGTTGAACTGCTGCTGCCCCAAATACGAGAAGCTTCTGTGATGTACTGAAACCTCGGAATAGAGTGGATACATATGGCAATTCGGGTATAGATGGTACTGTGACTGAGGATCTAAAGGGTGAAGTAAAATTAGAAGAACTGACAAGATAGTAAATTAAAGCCAATATTCCCCAAAATATAAAGCCCAAAAGAGATCCAAACTTAAGAATACAAAGGAATAGTAACAAAATATATGCTAAATTCTTCAAACTCAATAATTGACCTTTATTGTTTCTGGCTCTCTCTATCTGCCAGTTCTCTAATGCATCACCAAGGCCTTTGGGCATTAGCATCAAGACACCTATCAAGAACATGTAAGGCATGGCTTCCTCAAAAGCCGCATATGATGGCCTATCCAGTTCACTTCCGGCTGAAATAAGAACTGGGGCAGATATTGCACGAACCATACCTACAATCACTGATGCAATCAAAGCGCCTCTGATTGAGCCTAAAGTGCCAAGCACTATAACTGAGAAAGCTGGTAGAAGAATTGTAAGACCAACATTTGGGTTAACTCGAACATACATACCGAAAAGAACACCGCCAAAACCAGATATTCCGGCTGCAAGGAAAGAACTGGTCATATGGACGCGTTCAACGTTAATTCCAGAGGAGGCTGCAAGATCTGGATTATCAGCCACGGCCCTCATCTGACGACCAAGCCGTGTCATGTTGAGCATTATAAGCAACAGAATCACTGCTGCAAACACCCCAATTATCAGAGCCGCCTTCGTATGCTGTAAGAAATAGGCTGTATCGTTCATCTCCCTAAATGGCAAATATTCTGTAACATTACAAATACCTGAAGAGGCGTCCCAACTTGAAGAAAAATCATCAGGGTCCCCAAGCTCTTCTATTGTTACAACCTTTGAGCAAGATGCTTGATCCATGCCTTCATAGCTAGTTTCAGCTGTTCGTTCTCCGAAACGAAGGCGCATTGTTTGATTCATCCAATCGGGCCAGCCTATATCCCCTAGGAATCCCAATGACCATGATGGAGAATCTTCATGTGAAAATTCAGTTCTAGATGAAGACAAACGCCAGTCAACATCTGGAACAAAAAGGTACTGATCTGCACCATATCTTATGTACAGAATCCCGCGCAACATCATTGCGACGCCCAGAGAAGCAATCATCATTGCCTGTGGAAGTGCATTATTCTTTCGGAATCGACGATAAACGAGTCGGTCGATTAAAACACCTAAAAGCCCTGTTAGAACAAATGCAGTAACACATGCCCAAAACAGGAGGTCCCATGTGAGAACTTCATCCTTCTTGACATCTATGTTGAGAACCTTCTCACCTTCTATTAAAGTGTAGAAAAAGGGACTCCACATCATCGTAAAACCAACATAAGCCCCAAACAGCATCATCTCAGCTTGAGCAAAATTACCAAATCTTTGAACCTTGTAAGTCAAGGTAAGGCCCACTGCTATGGCCAGATACGCTGCCGCCCAGTAAAGGCCACTCCAAACGACTGAACTAAGCCTAAAAGTGGTTGATGCAGTTGTTTCTTGTCCAACAAAGAGTTGATCAAGACAAAAAGCAAAGATAAGCAGAATAGCTATAGGGGACAGTAAAACAGCCGTTGTTCTAGTCCAGCCTTGTAAAGTATTCAATAACCAATAAAGGATATACATACTAGATATAACAAATTCAAAAAAGTTAATCATCCAAAGTGGATCGCCATATATCAGAGTGGCAAATATGCTCAAATGATAACGAAGACCAATAGATGCATCAAAAAGAGCTAACATTGCAAGACGAGTGCCAAAAGGGACGGAGTCCCATGCCTCTCTTAGATTAGATGGATGCTCTTGAACCGTTTGTAAAGTGTTACTAATTTCTTTAGAATGCTTTTCAAAAGAATCTGGTAAGAAAGAAAAAGTGGCTCTCTGAAAAAGACCTCTGAAACTAACAAAACAAGCTATGATTGTTCCTACAAGAATGAATACATAGGCTACATGCAAATGTTCCATTGATCGATCATAACGATTGGCTGGAACTCCATCCTGAAGATCCAGAATCTTGCTAAGACCAACTAAGAAACCAAGAATGATTAGGGTGAAAGATACCCGCATCCATCTTCTTACCGCAATGTCCTTTTCGTCTCTATCCAAACCTACCTCGTAGTAACGGTGTAACTGTAGGGGCACCTATAACAGGTAGCCCCAAGCAGGACGGCCGTCAACAAGACGGACGTCCCTTTTTGCTTATGAGGTTTTTCTCTTCAGACTAACTTAGAGTCTTCTGCGGAGAAGTAATACTGCACCGATTGCGGCAACTGCTGATAACAGACCAAAGCCTGGAACCTCGTCAGCAGCTTCCTCGACTTCTTCTTCGGTTACAGTTTCGTTGGTTTCGGTTTCTGGTTCTGTTTCTGCATCAAATGTGCAAGAACTAGGATCCGAATCCTCAGTTGCGTCAGCATTGTAGTTATTGGCTGTAGAATTCATACATCCTATAACCGCTACTTCTACTTCTTCTTCGAAGAAAGCGTTGTATCCACCACAGAATGCAGTTTCCCATTCAGGCCAAGCATCATCTCCACCTGGGTCGCCTGCTGGACAAAACTCAGCGGTTTCTGCGCAGTCTTCATTGTCTTCGTTACCTGCTTCTTCACACTTTGCAGCGAAATTTGTTCCACATGTTGCTGGATCTCCTTCATCGCCTTCTCCTGTACAGGCTTGCATATTGGCTTCACACCATTCTTCATCATCGAATGGACACTCATCGCCTTCATTTTGTGGAATTCCATTGTCCTCAAGACCATCTAATAGGTCCCATGAACTGTGACAGTCGAATTCAACTGTGTCGTCTTCATTTACCCAGAAAGAACATATCTCGTATCCAGATCCAGCCACGTCACCATTCGAATCGAATACGTGAGTTCCACTGGCTCCTTCCTGAGGTGCTCCTGGTCCACCAATTAAGGTTCCGAGCATTTCCTTGACACCATCATCTGCAGGAGTTTGTGTAGCTGTTGCGGCTGCAAGTGCAATTATTGCAATTGCATCGAAGGTCTCACGGGTGTAGATACCACCCTCGAAACCAGCTGCTGCTGCTGCTTCTGCATAGAACATATCAAACATAGTCTGATAGTATGTTGGTTCGGATGAAGCTGGTCTTGTTGCAGTTACTCCATCTAATGCCCCTACATCTGTAAATTCATTAGCGAACTGTGAGTCTGCAATACCATCTCCACCAAATATCTGAAGATCAGCTCCCTGAGATGCAAGTTCTTCTGCTATAGCTGCTCCATCGGCTGCATAAGTAATCATGACGACCGAGTCACAATCTGCATCTAGAACTGCTGCTACCTGCGAAGAGAAATCAGTTGTACCATCTGCGTAGGTTGATTCTGCGCATACTTCTCCATCAAAGTTATCCTTGAAAGCTGCGTGGAAACCTGCTCCATAATCATTGGTCATTGCAATGATACCTGGATTTTCGTATCCAGAGGCTTCGTAGACGTCTGCAAGGGCTTGACCTTGCTGAGCATCACTTGGGACAACTCTGAATAGGTATCCATCGTCCTCATAAGTTGTTATTGCTGGTGATGTCGAAGCGTAGGAAACCATTGGTACTCCTGCTGCTGCTGCAACATCTATTGCGCCCATGGTAGCACCGGAACATGCTGCTCCAGCTATACCTACAACACCTGCATCAATCAGTGTCTGTGCACCAGTAGCTGCAGTAGTTCCATCACATCCTGAGTCGGCCATGACAATCTCGAACTGGAAGGTAAGTGGTCTTACCGTGTTCACGTAAGCCTCAGCAACTGCTGCTGCAAGAGTGAATCCAGGCGCGTATACGTCAATTGGTCCAGTCAAGGGATTCAACAATCCAATCTTGAATTTGAAAGGTACTCCATCAAAGGTTAAGCCCTCGATTAAGTCCCAGTGTGCTGGACATAGAAGTGCTAGAGTTGGGTCACCGTTCTCATCGACAGTTGGAGTGAATTGACAGATATCATAACCTGATCCTGCTACATCTCCTACACTATCGAATACGTGCGTTCCACTTGCTCCTTCAAAACCATCTCCACTACCCAATGCTGCAATAGCATCGCGTACTTCAGCTCCGGTAATTCCATCTGTTGAATCTGCATCCATAGCTGCCTCACCAATCATGGTTATGGCATCATATGTTTCATGGATATAGATAGCAACTGCATCGTCACCATCATAGTGATCTGCCCAAGCAGCCTCGAAGTCAGTCTTCGTTTGGCTGTCTGTACCTGAAGCAGGCTTGGTTGCAATAACCATAGCTGCTGCACTTGGATCACTGAAAGCGGCTAGGAATCCTGCGTCGGCTATACCATCTGCTCCCATTACTGGGAATGGTCCGCCATCTTCACCAACAATACCCTGTAGTGCCATTTCCTCTAACAAGGCTGCACCGTCTGAGGCGTAGGTGACTGTGATTAGACTGTCACATTCTGCTTCAGCAAATTGGGCGACCTGGGAAGCGAAGTCAGTAGTGTCGTCATCATATCCGATTTCTACACACATTTCCTGACCGGCCATTGCATATGCACCAGAGACTACTGCAGCCAGACCGGCTCCGTAATCATTGGTCATATAAATCAAACCAGGGTTGGTCCATCCATGTTGAGCGGCCATTGAAGCCATTGCCATACCCTGCTGGGCATCACTTGGGACAACACGGAATAGGAAACCATTGTCATCAGCTGTAGTTAGAGCTGGTGAAGTAGAAGCGTAGGATACCATTGGTACTCCTGCGTCTCTTGCGACTGGCATAGCTCCAAGAGTTGCACCTGAACATGCTGCTCCTGCTATACCTACAACACCGGCGTCAATAGCTGACTGTGCAGCTGAAGCTGCTGTGGTTCCATCACATCCAGAATCTGCCTCGACAAGTGAAAATTGATAGTCGGTTTGTCCATCATTCAAGTTAGCTATAGCCAAATCTGCTGCGTCAGTAAAAGCTGGCGCGTAGACGTCTATAGGACCTGTTAATGGATTCAACAGACCTATCTTCACCTCGATAGGATCATCTGCCGCTGCATTAGCGACTGGACCATTGCCAAGGATTGGCGCCATAAAGGAGGCCAATAAGGCAAAAGCCACTGCTAGCGTTA
>CAYFGG010000024.1:0-10595 GCA_964342795.1 uncultured archaeon
CCAATACCTACATTGAGAACTGTGTCCTTTGAAAATGACCAACCATAACCATCAAGATTCTGATATTTTATGTGTGCCATCGATATTCTTTCTTTGCCATACACTCGGTCCATGAATTCACGCCCCACATCAATTTCAAAATATAATGCTGTGGCAATATCTTGATCTCTCCACTTCATAGGCATGTTCTCTATATCACGAATTCGTCTGGAAACCATATCAAATGAGCCGCCCGCTCCGATAATCACATCACTAGTAAGTTCATCCCCATTTCTTAATTTAACCACCACTTTATCATCATGTACTTCAAAATCCTTAACTGCTATTCCGTCCAGCAAAACTGCACCCTCTGCAACTGCATACTGGACTAAAGTGTTATCAAATTTTAATCTTCGAATATTATAGAAAAATGGCTTTTCACTTACATAATCAACTGGAGTAAAGTCTGGACCATATACAATCCCTCGTAAGCATTTAGATTCAAGAAAATCATCCCAATTCGAGATTATATGGTCAAATTCCTCTATGTGTACACAAAGTCCACCGCCACAAGCTTTCTCTCGTGGAAACTTCGCTCTATCTACGAGAGCTACTTTCTTCCCTTGTCTTGCTAAATAATAAGCTGCTGTAGCACCAGCTGGACCTGCACCCTCTACTACTACATCGTAATGGCTCAATTTTGTTCCTGTTCTCGGAAACGGGTAACATAGCCAGCTATTCTATTTCGCATTGTTATACTATCTACATCTGTCAGTTCGGCAACAACAACCTTATTGTGATCAAAATCCTCTGTAAACTTGTCAGGATGACTCCTGACCAATTCTATTGCCACGCGTTTGATATAAGTCGGCCTGACTCTACCCATGCATTCGCTTCACTTTTGGCCTCTATTTATAATCTATTACAACGCCCTTAGTACTCCAAGCAAAATAATTATAAGCTAAACCAATAACGGCACGTGCCCAAAACTTCGCTACATGAAGCATCGAGACTGCCTGGATTGACTGTATACACCCGTGATGGAACAAGACTAGGTACTGTTCATGATGTTTTAATGGACACTACACAGCGCATAATATCAGCACTTCTTGTGACTGGGACAACTCCAAAATTAGTGAAAGGCGGAGCAAACATAATCGTTCCATATAGATGGGTGCAGAACTTGGATGACGTTGTTATCCTTAGACATTTTCCTGATAAATTGGAATTTACCGAGAAAGATGAAACTGCAGATTTCTCTTTCGAGGATGATGAAGACGATTTCTACGAGAATGACTAGTAGTTGACTTTAGCGTCGATTTTTTATGCACCTAATTTGGCTGAAGACCAGTTAGCCCCGTAGTGTAGTGGTCCATCATTTGGGACTCTGGATCCCGAGACCCAGGTTCGAATCCTGGCGGGGCTACCACTAATTACTGGCTTTCCAATACGAATTTGTGAATTGGTGGACCATCGTGTTTGCAATTTTACTTATCGTAGCGCTATCCACTGGGTGGCTGGTCTGGATATCTCGCTTCGTCTGGGAGGATCAGAAATTGACCGTTCGTTATGCGGCCATAAGTGGGGCGGCTACCATTGCTTTGATGATTATAGGTATGGAAAAATTATGACGGATAATGATATCTTGAGTTCGATACCTTTTCGTACCGATAACGAAGAAGTGAAATGGTTCTATGAAAATGAAATAATCGTTATCACCTATCCAAAGAAATTCGGTAAAATGGAGAAATGGCTCCAAAATAGAATAGGAGGTCCAGAGAAAGTCAGGCGTCCTCTGGATAAATACTCTTCATGCATATGGGAAATGTGTGATGGTAAAAATAATGTTGGAGAGGTTATACTGAAGTTTGATGAAAAGTTTGGTGAAGAAGTCGCACCCGCATCAGATAGAGTGCAATTATTCCTAAAAACACTGTTAGATCTTAATCTTATCATTCTAAAATGATTGAACGTCATTATTATATTCAGGCCCAAGAGGGTTTCAAAACAACATATGACGGAAGTGAAATTTGACTGGGAATCTGGAATTGAAGAGGTCTGTCAAAAATTAAAAGGTAAAAAAAGAATAGGAATTCAAGTACCAGAAGGCTTGAAGCCAAAGGCTCACCAAATTGTGTCTAAAGTTGAAAATATAACGAAAGCAAATGTGATTTTATGGGGTGAGCCCACCTATGGTGCTTGTGATCTGGCCGATAGACCGCTTGAAGAAATCGGTGCAGACGCTCTAATTCATATGGGGCATTTGCCTATGCCTTATCACTCAGAGTTTTATGCAATTCCTACCTATTTCGTGCCAGTTAGGCATACAGGAAAGCTGGAACTAAATGAAGAAGGTATAGTGAAAATAAGAGAAATATTACCGAACAAAATTGGAATTGTGACAACTGCACAGCACTTGCATATGATAGATGAAGCTGGAATGATATTAAAAGAATCAGGGTTCGACACTAGTGTTACTACTGGTGGACCCAGACTAGCGGCTGCTGGGCAATTACTCGGATGTAATTCATCTGCAGCCAGAAAATTAGACGTTGATGGTTTTCTGTATATTGGAACTGGACTGTTTCATCCGCTTACTGTTGCACTTTCAACAGGTAAGAGGGTGGCATGTGTTGATCCACACAGTGGGCAAGTAACAGAAGCAGACCCAAAACCTTTCCTGAAACAGCGTTACGCAGCCATATCTAAGGCAAAAAATGCAAAAAGATGGGCTATTTTATTTTCAAACCAGATTGGACAGAAAAGAATCGATTTAGCTGACAAAATAACTGGACTCCTGAAGGCAAATGGTAACGAAACAATGATGATCGGGAGCATACATCAGTCCCATGAACAATTGCTGGGACTTGGAATTGAAGCTGCAGTAATAACTGCGTGTCCAAGATTAGCCATTGAGGATGGACCCACTTGGCCTATACCTTTGCTGACGGTCCCTGAGGTACAAATTTTGTTAGGTAAAAGAGAGGCTGAACCGTATCCTTTTGATGAGTTTGCGTGAAAGGGTAATCTATTAAACTTCCCCGTTTTGAACTTTCCGTGCCAGAGCTTAAAGTTGAGAATGTTATCGCAGCCTCACATCTAGGTAAAGAACTAGAGTTAGTACGCTTAGCCACGGAAATGCCAAACGCTAGATATTCAGGATCTGGAAACCCCTCTGTTATAGTAGAAGTAGATACTGGAAGCAAGAAAAGAGCTGCTGGAATAGTCTTTGGTAATGGGAAAATACAAGTCACTGGTGTTGATTCCTTGAATGAAAGTCGCCAAGTAATGGAATCTCTAAAGAAGATGGTGAAGGACATTGATTCAAAAGTCAATATGAAAAGAGCAACAAAACTGGAAAATATAGTAGCTAAGGCGAATTTAGGAAGAACGCTTAATCTACAATCAATAGCTCTCGCAATTCCTGGTTCAGAATATGAACCAACACATTTCAAAGGACTTGTCATACGGCTTGATAATCCTCAATCCAGTTTCATTCTTTTCCAATCTGGTGTACTGATAGTTACTGACGTCTCAAGCGAGGCAAAGGCAAAGAAAGCATTAAATCAACTTGAAAAATTTATAACAGAGATAAGTGACGACTCTTAATGGAAAGTCAGCGCTTGATAAATCTCTGTGAAGCAATTGATTCTTCTGTAAAAGAAAGTTGTAATGACTGTGTGACTATATCTTTCTCTGGAGGGATTGATTCAAGCTTAGTTGCATTTGTTGCAAAGAAATATTGCGATGTTGAGTTGATATCGGTTGGAACGAAGAATTCACACGACCTAAAAGCAGCTGAGACTGCCGCGGAGATGATAGGGCTTAAAGTGAAAAAGGTAGTTATGAGCCCTGAGGATATAATCGAGGAGGCAGGGGAACTTCAAAGAAGTCTTAAGCTTGAACCAATTGAAGTTGAATTTATGCTTCCATTCTGGATAGTGGCTAAGAATTCGACTTCTCCAGTTTTAATGTGTGGACAGGGAGCTGATGAACTTTTTGGAGGATATGCGCGTTTCAGGAAAACAGGGAGCAAAAACGATCTCGGTAGAGAAGTATCTGACTTAATTGAAAGAATACCTGAAAGAGAAAAGAAAATATCTGAAAAATTTGATCTAAAGCTATCATGCCCTTTCCTGTCAGAAAAGGTTGTGAAAGCTGGAGAAGCTTACAGTCAAGAGGAAAGAATTGGGAAAGTTGGAAAAGAACCCCTAAGAAAAGCTGCTGTGAGAATGGGGCTGCCTGAAGAAATCGCCAAAAGAAAGAAAAAAGCTGCACAGTATGGTAGCGGTAGCCAGAAGGCAATAAGAAAAATGATGAAATATAAAATTGAATTACAGCTTGATTTCGAATCAAAGGATATAGCAAATTCAGTTGCCATTGCAACTGAACCAGAGAACAAAGGCTGGGTAGAAACTAAGGTAGAAGGAAACTGCATAAATGCTGTGATAAAAGCTCAGAATATAGGGAGTTTAAGAGAAACATTCGAGGATTTTATGGCTTGTGTTTCTGTAGCTGAAAAGGTTTCTGAACAGTAGAAAGAGTAACAAAGTCCATTGCATATTGGGTTTCATGAGTCAGACCTATGCTGAAATGCTAGCTAAAGTCAAAGAATTCCATGACAAACACCAATTCCAGAATGAAGAGTACAAAGGTCATGATATGGCCTACAGAATCCTTCTTACCATTGAAGAATTAGGAGAATTGTCAGAATGCTTTACAAAAGGCAAATCTGATTTGGAAAAAGCTGAAGAATTAGCTGACTTACTGATTCTAATTATTGGACACGCAATTGCAATGGATGTAGACTTAGAGGACTCTTTCAATAAGAAAATGGAAAAGATAATGAAAAGAAAGTCCATAATGGGAGACTTTGGAATCCGTGTAACGGAATACAAAAATGCCTGAAATTCGGCAAATGCTAAATATTGCACTCTTTACTGATTTGGCGTGTCACTACCAAAAGATAACAAAGACTCGATTCCCGAACCAGTAAAAGGTTTAGAGGGAATAGTCGCAGCTGATACTACTCTGAGTTCAGTAAATGGGGAAAAAGGTATTTTGAGATATTGTGGATACAATATAGATGATTTAGCATTCAACACAACTTTTGAAGAGGTTATTTGTTTGCTCTATGATATTGAATTGCCCAACAAAGAAAGATTAGATGACATGACGGCAAGAATCGGAGAAGCAAGGGTTCTTCCTAAAGAAGTTCAAAAAGTAATAACTGAATTAGCAGGCAAGACCTCTCCTATGAGCACACTTAGAACTGTGGTGTCTGCTTTAGGACATTACGAAAAGAATGTACCTCTGAACGAACTGCCGCCCAAGGCATTGCGACTGGTTGGTCAGATTGCTACCGCTGTGGCCATGATTCACAGACTAAGAGAAGGGCTACCTGTGATAGAAGCAGATCCAAAGAGGGGGCATGCTGAGGATTTCATTAGAATGTTATTGGGCAAGGAACCAAGCCAAACCGAAATTCAAGCACTCGACCTTTACCTTATTCTATTAGCAGATCATGGATTCAACGCTTCGACCTTTTCTGCGAGAGTAACTGCAGGTACATTAGCAAACCTACATTCGGCTATTACTTCTGCTGTAGGAACTCTGAGTGGACCATTACATGGCGGTGCAAATGAAAAAGCAATGGATATGATTATAGAAGTTGGTAAGCCAAAAAATGCTTCGAAATATATTGAAAGGGCATTCGAAGAAAAGAAGAAGATAATGGGCTTTGGCCATCGCGTTTACAAGGTGGATGATGCGAGAAAACCTCACCTGAAAAAAATGGCACACCAATTGTGGAAAGAAAGAGATGACATGACTTTGTACGAGGTTGCAGAGGAAATAGAGAGGCAGGTTAAATCCAGAAAGGCAATAATTACCAATGTTGATTTCTATTCAGCGCCTTTACTTTACGGGCTTGATATCCCTACTGATTTGTTCACGCCACTATTTGCAATGTCACGTATTGCTGGATGGAGTGCACATGTTCTTGAACAATACGGAAATAATAGACTGATTAGACCAAGAGCTAGATATGTTGGGCCTATAGACAGAACCTTCAAGCCCATAGAACAAAGATAACTATCCAAAAACATTAAAACTGTTATTTCTGAGCACATCTAATGATTTCCATAGATTTGGCTAGAAAGGCAATTCAGGATGGTGAAATCGTTGTTTATCCTACCGACACTGTATTTGGAATGGGATGTGACGCGTTCAACCAAAATGCTGTTGAAAAGTTGTTTGAATTGAAAGGAAAAAAAGAAGCTGGTCTAAGCATAATGCTAAACAACGCTGAAGTGGTTGAAGAATACGGCGAAATAAATGAAACTTCTAAGAGAATCGTAGAGGAATTCTTACCAGGTCCAATAACCTTGATTCTCAAGTCCAAGAAAAAATTTGCAAAAGGTGTGGAAAGAGACGGAAACATTGGCATTCGTGTTCCTGCAAACAAAACTGCATTGGAACTAGCCAAAGACGGTCCCGTGATAACTACAAGCGCGAACGAGCACGGATCTGAGATTGCTAAGAGCCTGAAGGAAGCAAAGAAAGTCTTTGGAGATGAGTGTCACTATCTTGATGGAGAAGAACCAAAAGGGATTGAATCAACTATTATTGATTTAACAAAAGATGTGCCTGAAATAAAGCGCATTGGTGCTTTATACACGCCTATCCTAGAGGGAATAATTGAGTTCTGAAGATATAGGAAAATGGCGAAAAGCTGGAAAATTAGCTCGTGATGCGTTAAACTACGGTAAAACACTCATACAAAAAAACTCCTCGATGTTAGATGTAACTAACAAAATCGAAAAATTTGTAATCGATAATAATGGTGAACTTGCCTTTCCTACCAATCTTGCAGTCAACAATGTAGGTGCACATTGGACTCCATCGAGTAAGAGCAAAGATGTATTTGAGAACGGAGATTTAGTAAAGTTAGATGTTGGAGTTCACATTGACGGATATATTGGAGACAATGCCTTGACCGTAGAAATTGGAAGTTCAAAATACAGCAAAATGATTGAAGCGTCTCGTGAAGCTCTGAATGCCGCGATTGAAGTTGCTGCACCAGGAGTAAATGCTGGAATGATTGGATATGCTGTCCAGGATGTTATTGAGGGATATGGATATAGACCAATTGCGAATTTGACTGGACATGGTATTAAGAGATATAACTTGCATAGTGGTGTTTCCATACCAAGTATAAGAGAAAGAGGAGGCGCTGTACTAAAAAGTGGGGATGTTATTGCCATAGAACCTTTTGCAACTGATGGAGCTGGGCGCGTTGGAGGAAAGAGGAATTCCAACATTTACCATTTGAGACAAGTTCGTAAAATAAGAGATGAAAAAGCAACAGAATTGATGACTGAGATTCAGAATAGATATCATGGATTACCATTCGCTGAGAGATGGTTACATTCAATTCAGGATGATGTGACCAAGAATCTACAAAAGTTGCTGAGAAGCGGTGTGGTTTCTTATTATCCTATACTAGACGAACTAGGGAAGGGAATGGTCACCCAAGCTGAACACACAGTAATGATAAACAAAGACGGTGTAGAGGTTCTGACTGCATGAATGAATCTGAAGCCTTAGAGAGACTTGAAGCTGTATTCAAATCTCCAATGCTTCAGATGAATTTGTTGGCTGCGTTGACTGGAACGTGTGCCGCTGTTCTAACTTGGGTATTCATATCAATGAGTAAAGGAGTCCAAGGGATCTTCTATGGCGACAGTTTCATACACAATTCATTGGTAGATTCTAGTAGTGAGTGGAAGATAATATTCATTCCAGCATTAGGGGGATTGCTTGCTGGATTGATTATTGAGTACTGGTCAAAAGAGGCTAAAGGTGCTGGTGTGCCTCTTGTAATGGAAGCTGTCACTTTCAAACAAGCGAGACTTAGTGCAAAAAGGGCAGTTGCCAAGTGCTTTGCTGCTGCAACATGTATTGGTACTGGAATGTCGCTCGGAAGGGTCGGTCCCATGGTCGTGATATCCTCAACTGTTGGTTCTGAGGTAGGTCAAAGAACTGGAAAAACTGTTGATGAAACAAGAACACTTGTGGGATGTGGTGCTGCCAGTGCTATAACTGCCGCTTTCAATGCGCCACTTGGAGGTGTTCTATTCGCAATAGAACTGATACTAGCTGAGCTAAGAACTCGATCTTTCATACCCATAGTTGTAGCAGCAGTAATTGCAACTACTGTAGGAAGAGGGCTAACAGGAGATGTCGCTGCTTTCGATAGTATTCCGGAATACAGTTTGGGATCTCCAGCTGAATATCCTTTCTATATTGTGTTGGGACTGATAACGGGATTTGCTGCCGCCATATTCATAAGACTCTTGAATTTTTTTGAGACCAATATTGAAAAAATGGAAATGGTGCCTGTACCATTTAGAACCTGCTTAGGTGGATTGTGTGTGGGGCTAATTGCACTTTCATTCCCACATGTTCTAGGAAATGGGTTTGGAGTTACCTCTGACCTCATCTCTCTAGACACTAACGAAGAAGGCGCTCTAATCATGGGAGATAGCTTTCCAGACGGCATGGACGTTTCCACAGGAATCTCCAGTTTACTTGTATTCGTAATCTCTATAATGATTCTAAAGATAATTGCAACTTCGGTCTCAATAGGAAGTGGAGGTTCTGGGGGCATTTTTACTCCAAGCTTGTTCATTGGTGCAGCACTAGGGGCAGCACTTGGATTAGTGCTAAATGATATGGGAATTGTTGAACATCCGGGTGCTTTTGCATTGGTAGGAATGGCCGCATTCGTGGCTTCAACAACCAGAGCGACATTGACTGCAATAGTTTTGCTTTTTGAAATGACGGCAACGTATGAGATTATCTTACCTTTGATGCTATCCTGTGTGGTAGCAGATGCTGTCTGTTTTGTTGTCTCGGAACACTCTTGTTACACCGCAAAACTTGCAAGACGAGGAATAAACATAGATCTAGGTGCTGAACAGGATTTAATGCGCATGATAAAAGTTGAAGAAGCAATGACAGAAGAAGTTATGACAATAACGCCCGAAAGACCACTCGAAGTTGCTCTCCAGATGATAGAAGATAGTGGGCATATGAGTTTACCTGTATTGAATGAAAAAGATGAACTACATGGGATAATAACATGGTCTGATCTCCATGTTGCTGCATTAAGACATGAAAGGCACCTTACTGTAGATGACTATTGTGTAACAGATCTCATTACTGTAACTCCTAAACAGAACCTAGCTCAAGCTTTAGATGCATTAGGATATCGTGACATAGGACATCTCCCTGTGGTAGACAAAACTGACCCAAAGAAATTGATTGGAATAATCACAAAAGGTGACATCATCAAGGCCTATAATCGACAGAGATTTCTGCGTAAGCAAATGAGTTGGCAGGAATGATTCTGATGAAACAAACTTTTAATTGATTAGTATAAATGCATAAAAATGTCATCTAAAGGCAAAGGGTCTGGAACAAGGTCGAACAAAGCTCGGACCAATGGTAGAGCGAAGAGTTCACCATCGCTTTTCAGTCTCTTTGAACGATTGATGGAGATACTCAAAAAATACTGGTAAAAAACATGGGCTGGTTCGGCGGTAAAAAGAAAAAAGCAAGTAAGAAACCTCCTGTTCTGGAGCCGGTTGGAGCTCCGGCTGCTCAAGTAGCACCTGTAGCCCAGCCTGCAATACAACCTGGCCAGGTTCCTGCAGCAATACCTGCAGTTCAGGCAGCCCCTGCTGCACAGCCTGTAGCACCTGCAATACAGCCTGTAGTGGAGGTCGCACCAGTTGGTGTTGTGGCTGATGATAATGTTGTTGCAACTACAGATCCTGCACCGGCACCACAATCAACAGGGTGGTCAAAGAAGAGTTCTAGGGGATTAAATGACATCCATAAACGACTAGACCACATGATGGACTCTAAAGGCAAAAGTCTTGAAGAAAGATATGCCGATAGATTTGGTGACGATCTACCTGACTCTGTAACTGCAGATTCTGCTAGAAAGGAATACAATGAAAAGAAAAAGGCAGATTCCAAAAAGCCAAGAATTGTGTTCAAGAATACTTCACAATTAAATTTGACTCCTAAAGGAAAAAGTAAACCTAAGGAAGTGAAAAAGATTGAAGCCAACACAGAAAGCGAAACAAAAGATGAAGTGACTGGGCCTAGCATGGGTAGTCGAATTGGTGGTGGAATAAAGGCTGGAGGAAGAAAGACAAAAGCAGCTTTCGGAAGTGCCGGTGCTGCAGTAGGAAGAGGTGCTGGAGCTGTAAAATCTGGAATAGGCAGTGGGGCATCTAGAATTGCAGGATTGTTCCGAAGAGAAAGTAAAGAAGAAAAACCTAAAACAAAGAAGAGAGGAAGACCGGCTAAGAAAAAGAACGATTACAGCTCAATGAAATTGCCTGAGTTGAAAGCTGAATTGAAAAAGAAAGGTCTACCTACTTCTGGAAATAAGGCTGATTTGATAAAAAGACTTCAAAAATAATTTTATCGGTGTGTTATAATACTAACAACATCTCTGTCTTTTACTTCATGGTTTAGTCCAACAGTCTGACCTGGAAATTTAGCAGAAGGTCCCCAAACCTGTGAATAACGGAATTTAC
>CAYFGG010000025.1:0-10461 GCA_964342795.1 uncultured archaeon
GGTTTTCAGATCTATTTCTGGTGTTGACCTTTGAATTATAGACTCTGCAATACTTATGTAGTGTTCTTCCATATCAATCAAATAGTGACTATACCACCTAATGGCATGGGACTTAATTCTGTTAAATCACCTCTAAGAGTGGGGCCTTCTGTAATTGTTGCAAATATTCCAATTTCTCCTTGATCATTATTTGCCAGACTGAACCATGGTCTTCCATACTGGTCAACTGCCATATCCAAGAAATCACCTAACCCCCCACATCGCTCATAACCGCATCCTTCAGGATATGCATTACTGCTATCTATAGGATCATCTGGTTGATTAACTTGCACAGTTGTAAAAAGTGGATTATCTGAGAAAGCATCGGTCAAAATAGTCATGTATCCATGCCATGTCTGATTGCCTACGTCTCCTACATATCCAAATGCAACACGTCCCTCAGAACCTGCTGTAACTACTGGAAATCCCGTACCAACAAGTCCAATAGGTGGGGCTATCATCATAGCATCACTCCATGAATTACCATCATCTCTAGAATATGAATAGTAAGGCATATTGTCTAATCCCATCCACATTGCATGAACATTATTTTCTTCATCTATTGCAACCTGTGCTTCTTCAAAATTCCACGTATCTGCAGTACCTGATTCTTCGGTAGGCAAAGGGTGTTCTGTCCATGTAAATCCTCCATCAGTGCTTCGGTAAATGGAATAACCACTACCACTACAGCCTACATTTCCCCTATAGAAATTACCGTTTTCTGCACCCTCTATATGTGCACTAAGTCCTCCACTATTACAACCTAAAGGTGCACCAGGTACCTCAGGAGTCCATGTTAAGCCCCCATCAAAACTTGATGAGCATAACGGAGCTTCCCAATTACCATTTACACAGAAAACCCATGTAGTTGGATGATTGAAGGCAGGATAAGGTGATGAACCAATAGTTTGGTGATCCTGCACTGAATAGGATGTAGCAAATGTTGGTAGAGACCAGGATGCTCCATCATTATCAGACCATTCAACAGTCATACCTGCTAATGCATGCATATCAAACTTCATTATTCTATCAGTCCATCTATCAACATAAACATAAGGATCATTACTATTGGGCACTGGTGAAATAGGGTCGTAAACATTAACGCAATTATAATCTGACAAGTTTTTCATTTCTACAAGTCCATTACATTGAACAATGGCCGTTGAACCCGCGGGACCATTTCCCCAACTTGTCATGTACAAATTATCATTCGTTGTAATGCCCATTGTGGGTTCAAATGTTGTCAAGCCTATTCCATAATAACTGCCCTGTGTCCAAAAAGGAATATTGTTTCCTGTTAAATTAGAATTTACTGATTCAATCTCAATTGCATTAATCCCTCCTGCATAATGATACCACGTAGTTTCTGGAATATCTCGATCAAAATCAAAAATTCCGGGTTCTTCAACAATAACTCTATTGTCTTCAGGCTCTAAACATCCCCCAAATGCAGGAGTAACCAGAAAAACTATTAGAAAAGACCACCATTTCTTCATTGTTTCATACCAACCATAATGACCTTATTTAGGCTTGTTGAACAAAATAATCCGATTTGTGTTGGTCCCTGTCTTCATGTTATTGACTCCCCAAATATTGGATGTCTTTGTAAAATCTTGAGAATTGACCATTACACCTGCACAATCGAAACCTGATCTTACTCCTAGTGGAACAACATATTCATCCAATTCTATCTTGCCATTGTTGACCTCACCTACCTCAAAGGCCACCCAACCTCCAGATATTGTAATTCGATAAAGCTCTTCAAAAACGCTTGACATAAGACCTGACCAAGATTCAACATTTCTACACAATGTTATCTTCTTTTCAACTTCTACCATATCTATACCATTGAACCAACATCTTAGCCAGTTGTCATCAGCATATCTCACTATATTCAAGAATGGAGGAGAGGTCACAGTTAAATTGATTGAAGAATCAGGAATGTGTGAAGTTTCTCTTGAATCTTTGCTTGACAAAATTGCTGACAAACCAACCTTCTTCAATTTCTCTATAGTTTCTGAACTTAGATTGCGTTGAAGACTCCTAGATTTTTTCATTATAATATCTTTAGTATTTTTGTAAGGTGGGATGATTCCTAATCTTTTGTTGATTACTTTCTGACTTTTCTGGCTAGCTGCTTGGTTGGGAGGTAGCGTGTATCCTGAAAAGAAACCTGCTGAATGGCCTGTCAGACGATTAGTTGCGACCATCCTGATCCAATTATCTACGTCAGAATCTTTCAAATTGTTTTTTAGCGAAACAATCTCAGCTTCTGTATCCTTGTGAAAAAACATTGAAAGGTCAATGTCTGCTTCTAACTGATCGAATTCTATCTCGTTTAAGCGCTCTTCGATTTCAGCAAGTGTAGGAATTTTCAGTCGAGGTTCTGTCAAAACATGGCTTAGTGGATTTACATCATTACCAACAATATTGCGATTCATGAGAGCTGCTTCAATGAGTGTTGTACCTCTTCCTGCAAATGGATCATAAACAGTATCTCCTTCATCTGTAAAAAGGTCTATGAAAAAACGTGGAAGTTGTGGTTTGTAACAGGCTCTATAGGAAATCTCATGTATTGAATTCGCCTGCCTTTGTTTGGCAGTCCAGAATTCATTCACAAATTTAGTGTAATTCTCAGATTCTAACATTGTATTTTCAATACTTGTTTCCTTTTCTTCCAACTTAAATTCCTTGAGAACAGTCTTTGCTTTTTCTATTGACAGTGAAGGCATTGTATCTGAGTGCCCCGGGGTGGAATGAGGGAAAGTGAATTTAGACTCTCTCCGACGGCCGGGGCTCACCAAAATTCAGCAGTGTACATATAATGATTATGTTTTTAGATTGGTAAAATAATCTATACCATTATAGCAAAATATGGCTCTTGCAATTCATAGCTTTTTCATACTGACACTTACTGAAGAATCTGTGTCCATGTAATTTAGAATTGTCTCTTTCTGATCAGGTGTGAAATCACCTGATTTTAATTTAGATTTTAAACGAAAGGCAGACATTTCCTGTAAATCTTCCCAAACTCCCATATCCTTGAGAGAAGACTCTAATTCATATCTCCTTAAATCTTTCTTATCGGGAATTTTCATTCCCTCTGATTCCTTAAAACTAGCCTTGTAGTCTTTGCCAAATACGGCTTTATGGCCTGACTCTTTAGAATATGTTATCAATTTTGATTCTAATGTGGCAATCATAGCATCCATATCTGCATTCATTTCTTTTTTCTTTGCCTTCATCTCTGCCAACTTGTCGACAGTTTCTGCAGCTTGAGCGGCAGTCATACTTGCCGTATCAAGGGTTGGGACCTTATCTTTGGAAGCAAATTGATGAGAAAATTCTGGACATTGTGCCTTGAACTCACACCAATTGCAAAGCATACTTGTCTTAGTTGGAAATTCTTTGCGATCTGTAGCTGCTTCAACTTCATTTATCAGAGAAACCGTTGAACTGACCATACTATCTAACTGCTTTTCTGTTCGGCTTGAACGAACTTCCTCATCAAAACGGACATAATGCCAAACTAAATCTATCTTTTCAACTTCAGGATAGCGTTGATGAACTGCAAGAGCATACAATCCCAATTGCCGATCCTGATCGGCCGCTGATTGTGGAGGAACACGACTTGATGTTTTGTAATCGTGAACTGCATAATGATTGTCTCCTATCTTATCCAAACGATCAATATAACCCTGCATTTTCTTCCCCTCGGGAAGTTCTATAATCATTCTTTCTTCTAAACCAACATTTATTGCTTGGTCAAAAGGATGATAGCGATCATAATACATTTCCAAACAACCTTTTCCTGTTTGTTTATAATTCTCAGCAGTAAGATCCTTTTTCACCACTCTTATGTCATCTTTCCAATTCTCAGACCACAGTTGATCGTATTTTTCCAATAGCGAATCTTTTGAAGCTACATTAGAGTCCCGTGCCAACTTGTAAAGCCATTCCAAAGAATCATGGACCATGCTGCCCATGAATGATTCTATTGTATTCCCTAAAACAGGTTTTACTCTGTCGACATATCTCAACTTGTATTGAAATGGGCAATTCTCGTAGGTTCCCAATCTACTGTGAGAGTATAACGGCATTGTTCGAGGTTACAATACAATCACATACTTAAAAATATAGAGACCAAAGAAATATTAAAACGCAATCAATCGACTATCATGTCATTGACCACGCTTGAGGACTACGTTAGAAGAGAAATATTCAAAAGTGATAGAGAATTATTTGATTTCTGTCCTGCCTGTGATGAAACTGGAAATACCATTGAGGCTTTGATGAAAGGGCTGTTCCAAGAAGCAAAGAAGTTACAGAAGGAAAGAGATGAAATACTGAATGTGAATCGGTCGATGGCAAAAAGTATAGAGAAACTGAAGAAAGTGGTTGGAGATATTGGGACTCTCAGCTGAATTTAATAATTGCTAATCATTTTTTTGACGAGGACTTCACAAGTTTCCAAATTCTCTAAATTTGTCGATCTGATTACCAATGTTGCGCCATATTTCCCGTCTCTAGAGAATGGATAACTTCCGATTTCTACATCTGAGAATTTATTTTGTATCTTTTCTAATTCCTCAGCAAAAAAGCTCTCCCCAACCATTATGTCAAATGACTGGGAATGAACCACTGCTCCTTTTTCCAAATAATCATACATTCCTTCTAACATCCCTTGCATAATTTTAGGTATTCCTGCCATGACAAACACATTTTCTATCTTGTATCCAGGTGCTTTGGTTGCTGGGCTGTATATCAATTGTCCACCTTCTGGAATATATAGCATTTTGAGAAGAGGGTCTGTTAATTCCTTTCCTGCCAGATAATCTTGCATTTTCTTAAGTGCATCATCATCTATTCTTGTTTTTACTCCAAATGCCTTTGCTATACTCTCAGTAGTTATATCATCATGAGTGGGACCTATTCCACCTGTAGTGAAAACATAATCATATCTTTTTCTAAGCGCATTGACAGCTTCGATAATATCTGATTCATTATCTAAAACCACTCTTACTTCCGATAAGTGAATTCCTAATTTACCCAGCCATTTGGCAAGGTATGCAAGATTTTTATCTTCAGTTCTACCAGAGAGAATCTCGTCTCCTATGATAATTAAGGATGCACGAATCACAATCTTTCCAGTGCTTTAATCCTAGCTTCCATTGGAGGATGGGTTGAAAACAGATTTATGAAGAAATCCCCCCCAGTCAATGGATTCACTATGCATAATGACGCATTGCTAGGTGAACCACAGTCCAATGGTTTTCTATGATTTTCCCATTCTAATTTCTTTAAAGCTGAGATTAGAGCATGTGGCTTGTTCGTTAACTTAGCTGCAGTGGCATCAGCGTAAAACTCTCTACTTCGGGAAACTGCCATTTGCAGTAAAAACGCTGCCAAAGGTGCTGTAAGAATAACAAGAATCATTAGTGCCGGATGAACGTTGCGCCCCCTTCCACCTGAGAATAGACTGTTCCACCACAACATTCTAGCTGCAAATGCTATCGCACCAGCAATAGTGGCTGCTACACACATGATTAAAGTGTCTCTATTCTCTACATGAGCCATCTCATGGGCCATGACTCCCTCCAATTCATCATCGTTAAGAAGTGACATTATGCCTGTAGTCGCTGCAACTACGGCATGCTTTGGACTTCTTCCTGTAGCAAATGCATTAGGTGTTGAAGATGAGACAATCGCAATTCTAGGCATTGGCAATCCATTAATATCTGCAATTTTCTTGACCATTCCAAATAATCTTGGATTATCGTTCCGCTCTATTATTCTTGCACCATAAGCTCGCAGAACCAAAGAATCACTATAGAAATATGAAAAGAAATTGATAGCTATTGCAATAATCAAAAATACAAACATACCTGAAAAAGGGTCTCCGCCAAAGTAGGCTCCAACAACAAACCCAACTATTATCATCAACATCGTCATCATGAAATATAATCCAAATAGACGCAGTATTGCCATAATATTCGATTTTAAGCCTTATAATTAAAACTTATTTAGTCTACGTAGTGTTCGTAAGTTTGTCTTTCTAGTATACGGATGGCCTCTTGTTCCACTTCAGGATCGTATCTGAATACTGGATTTGGACTATCGCCCTGAGGTCTTCTTTTAGAATCTAAAGCATCTTCTGAATAAGCTCTAACTGCTTCAACCATTAATGTTGAAGCCACAACCAATGTTTTGTAGCAAAGATCATGATAATTGTCACCCCTCCTTACTGGAATCTCTCTCTTTCCAACTAAATCTCCTGCATCAATATCTGTAGAACAAAAATGACAGCTGCTTCCTATCTTGATATTCTCATGTACACTCCAGGCTGGTGACGCCGAACCTCTACATTCAGGGAGAAGGCCTGGATGTGAATTCAGAACGCCGCCTCTATCTTCGCCATATTCTAGGATTTTACCACGTATTATTCTAGTCCCACCAAATACAATCAAGTCCGGATTGGCGGCTTTAATGTGTTCCATACAATGCTCATCATTGTGTATAGGGACTTCGACAACAGGAATATTGTGAATCTTAACTTGAGAAGCTATAGTTGGCCCTACTTTGTGATTTCCTATTCTAAATTCGAATTTCCCTCTTTCGATTTCACCACCCTCCGAGAATTCCTCAATTATTAAGGATGGTTGAAAACCTGCATCAAGAAGTTGTGAAAGCATTTCACGGCCCCATGGATGTTCTTTTATTGCTAGGAATATAAAATTCATTTTTTTGCAACGACCTTAAATTCGACTGATATAGGAGTAGGTAAAGCACCTACTTCCACTGTAGTTCTTGTCACCTCATATCCTTCAAGATATTCTGAATATATAGAATTGAACTTTTGGAAATCATTTTTCATGTCTGTCAAAAACACCATGATATCTACAACATTAGACATATTCAAATTTGCCGCTTCTAAAATTGCCATCACATTACTAAAAACAGCATGCGTTTGAGCCTCAATCCCATCTGGAATTTCATCTGTAACTGGGTGCCTAGGGCCTACTCCTGAAAGAAAAACTAAATCTCCTGCTTCTTTAGCATGAACGTAAGCTCCTACTGGCTTAGCTGCCTTATCTGTTCTAATGGCCATCTTCTTCCTCTAAAGCTCCCATCTCTGGCTGATCGTAAAAGTCTAAAACTTCCCTATCTCCTTTGTAAAATTCTGGATCATCTTCATCATATTCCAAATCACCTGCAGTGTCTTCGGCAGGAGTCATAGTAACTACTGCAGAACCAGTACCCCAAACAGGCTCATAAGCCAAAACATTTCCCTCATAGAGATTATTTTGACCCATGATTGAAGCCATAACCCAAAACGGCTTGAAGCTTACAACCTTAGGTACCCTTGCTTCGTTATGAAATTGCCTTGATAGTTGAGAAACGTCCTCAAGTCTGCCCTTTTCCAAATATTCCAAAAATTTAAGATTCCATTCATGATCTTTCAATGAATGAATCTTATCATCCTTTGGATCAATCTCAACTGTATGTAACCTATTGGATAAGGCTGAAACTACAATCAATGCTGCTTTCTTTCCACTATCATCTATCGCATCCCTTATTGACTTTCCAAGAACAATACTTTCTGCACGATTAGCGTACATATTGCTTGAAACGATGATAGCTGGCAGCCTATTGTCTGGATTCAGAAGTTTAAGTGCAATTATTGTGCCTGTGTCTATTGGAAAACCATAGTATGAAACCGTGCGTGCGTGTAGTCCCCTCTCCTTGCATTTATCGGCAGTTAACTCGGCAAATTCTGGATCCATCTTGAATTTGTAATCAATGCTTCCCAAATCATGGAATTCTTCATCAACATATGTCCACTCTGGTTCAGGATAAGCTTGAATTTGATGACCCAAAATAGAGGGCCAAAAAGTACTGTAAACAACTAAAATTTCTGCGTCAGTTTCCTCTAATTCTATTCGTGCCTTGTCATATGCCTCTCTTACTCTTTGCCAACCTTCATTCTTTTCAGGACAAAGAAGTGGATGTGGAAGGCCTGGGACTAGAATTCCCTTGCGAACGTTATCGTCTCTCATACTCTTGCCTTTCTAGGGTCCCATCCAACGATAGCATTTCCAGTTCCAATTACAGTTCCATAGGCATGGACTGTCGCTTTGTATTCTGGAAACTGTAGGGCACTCATTAACCATGTCAAACAGCCAGCCTCAGTCTCTGCAACAGTCTGTTCTGTAAAATCAGGCATCAAATCTATCATTTCTTTTGTCTTGCCTTCTCTCATTAAATTTATCATTTTCATATCCCAAAGATATTGATTATGATTAGTAACATGTTCTTTACTCATATCTTCTGGGACCTCGGGCTCGACTGTGAAATGTCGATGGGAGAGTGAATTGCTAGAAAGTAAGAGTGCTTTCTTACCTGAAGCTTCAACTGCTTTTCGAGTTGCCTCACCTAATTTAATCATGTTAGCCTGCATTACTTCTGAATTGAAGTAGAATTTTGAACGATTAGATGAAATACATACAATCGGCTTATCCCAATTTGGATTCACTAAGTGGCAACTGGTAATTGTTCCATAGTCTATTCTAAAATCAGGATTTTCCATCATCTTAACAAGTAAACCCGAATCTGCGGCATTGTCATGTATAGCTCTTGATAATTCCACATCTACATTCAAGTCGTAATTGTATCTAAACAAGTTTGGAAAAATAGGATCAACTGATAAAGACTTGAAACTCTCGACTCCCAAGAAGTGAGTTCCAATAAATGTAGCCCAATGTGGTGTATGGACTATTATAACATCATAATCTCTATCTGAAAGACTATCTCTAAGTCTCTCATAACCCCAGCGAAGTTCTTCCCAACCACCTTCTGAAGTAGCCTCATTTTGTGGAGGATTCTCTGCATATACCAAATGCGGTGGGTGTGGGGCTAATGCACCCATTACAATTTCTCCTTTAGACATAAATGTGGATTATTGCACCTCAATATAATGATTTTTCATGATTCTTTCACACAAATATTGATGGCGTTAGAGAAAAACCCCAAACTCCAACGACCGCCTTCTCGACCAAGACCACTGTTTTTAACTCCTCCAAAAGGAACTCGTAAATCTCTATGAAGCCAAGTATTAACCCAAACCATTCCAGTTTCTATTTTTTCAGCGAGAACGGTACCTCTTTCTGTGTCTCCAGTCCAAACTGATCCTGCTAAACCATAATCTGTACAATTCGCCATCTCAATAGCTTCTTCATCTGTTTTGAAAGGGTGAAGTGTGACCACTGGGCCAAATATCTCCTCTGTTGCAGTTCTACTCATATAATTTAACTCTGAAACGACTGTTGGTTCCAGAAAAGCTCCTTCATTAAATGGAGAAGGAAGTTCAGGAATTTGACCTCCACACAATATCTTCCCACCTTCTCTTTGAGCTAAGTGAATATAGGATTCAACTTTGTCTCTATGCTCAAATGAAACTAAAGCACCCAGAACCGAATCCTCGGAAGAGGGATCACCAACTTTCATATCCTGAACATAAGCCACGAATTTCTCAACAAACTCATTCCAGATTTTGTCAGATACTAAAATCCGACTACCACAAAGACAGACTTGCCCCTGATTCAAAAAACCAGATCTTGCTATATCTGGTATTGAAGCATCTAAATCAGCATCATCGAGAACAATTGTTGCGTTTTTTCCTCCCAATTCTAAACTTAGTTTTTTGAATAGAGGGGCTGCAGTTTCAGCTACTTTCCTCCCAGTAGTTGTCCCTCCTGTAAAAGATATTAGATTGACCTTAGGATGTTCAACTATGGACTGGCCGGCTTCTGAACCTAAACCGTGAACTATGTTCACTACACCTGGAGGTAAACCTACTTCATGAATGACCTCGGCCAACAAATTCGCCGTTAAGGGAGTTAGTTCGGATGGTTTAGCTACCACAGTATTGCCCATCACAATTGCCGGTGCTATTTTCCAAGAAAGGAGATAAAGAGGCAAATTCCAAGGAGTTATCAAACCGGCTATTCCAACAGGTTTCAAAATTACGTGATTGATGGCGTCTTCCATCTCAAATTTTTCCTCGACGTAACCCCTGGCAAATTCAGCAAAGAAGCGGAAATTAGCAACCGAACGTGTGGCGTCAACTGTCCTTGCGAGTGAAATTGGTTTACCTGTGTCTAACGATTCCAAAGAAGCAATCGTCTCAGACTTAGATTCTAAAACGTCTGCAATTTTATCTAACCACACAGTCCGTTCTTCTAAACTCAATCCAGCCCAATTTTTTCTTGCAGATTCAGCTGCATTAACTGCTTCTTCGACCACATCTGAACCTGACTTAGGGATAGTGGCAATTATCTCTCCTGTAGCTGGATTTATGTCGGCTATAGTATCCTCTGTAGCTGCAAATTTACCGTTAATATAATTTTGAACGTCTCTCATTCT
>CAYFGG010000026.1:0-10238 GCA_964342795.1 uncultured archaeon
AGTTACAAGAACTTACACTGTAAAGATGAACAACTTTGGTGCATCTTCAGACGCAGTAGTTGTTGATTTTGTTATAACTGCACCAGATAATTCATTCGTAAGTCTATCTGATGGAACGAATGCAATTATGGATTCAATACTTCAGCAGGATCAGAACACAGTTGTTGCAATCAAACCAATTAGTGGTTCTTGGGGTGGAGGCCGTGACGACACCAGTGGTGGTGACCAAACAGCTTACATCAATGAAGGCGGAATGATAACTTGGCCAAGCGGAACTCAGGATTCAGGTCTTCTTGGAGAAAATATTGCTACGACTGGTTGGAAGATAAACAACCCAACCAAGTACAGCTGGAATGGTATCGAAGGTAAGCCTAATGAACCAGACGCAGGCCAGATGATTGGACCAGGCTCCGTTTCAACAGTATCAATTGATTTGAACATTGGTTCAGCAGCTTGGGCCCCACCAGGGACCTACAGTATTCAGGCAGATGCACGTTCATGGTCAGATTATGACAACACTTTCACCACAGGCGATTCGGATGGTCAGGCAACGATGATTATATCCAAGCCAGACCTTTCAATTGGATCTGATGTTAGATACATCTCACATGCTACAGGATGGGGTGAATCTGGTATTGGTTGGGTCAAGAAGAGTGGATGTCAAGGAACAGGCACTGGTGATGACTGTGTGGATGATGAGTATTTCCACTTCATGTTTGAGGTGATTAACTCAGGAACCGAGACAGTTGGATCGTTCAAGGTAGGATTGTTGGACTTTGAAAGCAACCCACTTGCAGGTGTTCAAGTAGCCCTCAAATGGACAACCAGTGGTTGGGCTATAGACACTGATAGAACTACTGCTCAGGGTGCTGAAATCGTTGTAGAAGGCAACAAGAGATACATTGCCTTCAAGGCCACAGCAGCTGAATTGGGTATGTCTGCAGGACCAGGTGACAAGAATTCAGGTCCATACAACTTCTATCTAGCTGTTGACACTGAAGACTCAGTAGCTGAGGCAAACGAGAACAACAACCGTGTTCCTCTAACAATCACAGCTGTGAAAGAGGTTAACACAGTTCCATCTTTCTCATTGTCAATAATGAGTATGACTTTGAGTGGTCTTCTGGCCGCAGCAGGAATTGCTCTTAGACAGAGAGAAGAAGAGTAAGCACTTAGCTTAGGTTATGGCAGCAGGGGAGAGTCGGTCTCTCCCTTGCGAGCCAAGCATTTCAGCTTAGCCAGTGCATTGTATACAAAGAGTTGGTGCTACAGGTTCCATTGCCATGGATCCTCGTGGAACCTGCAGCGAAGGTGTGATAACTATCAGTTTATCATTTGGATTGATTCACCAAGTGGTTGTGTTATTTCACTTTTTTTAAAAACATCAACTTCAGAGTCCCCTTCCGGGATAGCAGTTACTAGC
Organism: uncultured archaeon; assembly: GCA_964342795.1. Lineage (GTDB taxonomy): Archaea > Thermoplasmatota > Poseidoniia > MGIII > CG-Epi1 > CG-Epi1. Next base: position 1,424 of record CAYFGG010000026.1, read on the forward strand.
ATGACTACTTTGACTTCTGAGCTCTCTGAATCATTAGTTCTTAATCCCCAGATTAGGTTAACATCCTCAGATAATGTGTATCTGAGCGCCGATAGAACTTCATGGCAGTTGTTTAATGAGAAATTGCTGCCAGCAGATATGTGTAATAACACAGCTTCGGCTCCGTTATAGTCAGATTTTAGAAGGGGATTACAAAGTAGTGAGTCAAGTATTTTCCCAGGTTCTGTGCTTTCAGACACGCCATACAGTACTTTTGCATTTCCACCAGCTTCTACAATCTTTCTGAGATCTGCAAAATCAACGTTTATAGTTGAGGGTTCAGTTACTATCTCGGAAAGTGATTGAACAGTTTGCGCAACCAAGTCTGACATCACATTCAGAGCTTCTTGCATGGGAATCTCTCCTCCTTTTAGATCATTTATTTTTTCATTGTCAAGTTCAATAACACAGTGACAGTTCTTTTTTAGTTCCTCAAGTCCTTCAATACCAACTTTGCGTTTTGCTTCACCTTCCTCTAAGAATGGCAATACGGCAATGCCTACTACCAAAGCTTCAGTATCTTTAGCATACCTTGCAATTACCGGTGCGCTTCCAGTACCTGTGCCTCCTCCCATGCCTGCAATCACAAATATCATATCCGCCCCTTCCATTTTTTCTCTTAGAGATTCTTCATCATCTTCTGCACATCTCTTTCCTAAGTGCGGATCACCACCAGTGCCTCTTCCCATTGATATTTTAGCACCTAATACTTTCCTGTTATCGGCTTTCTTATCACTTAGATGTCTAGCATCAGTATTCAAAGCAATTGTCTCAACACCAGTTATTCTTCTAGAGTAGAGACGTTCAATTATGTTGTTTCCCGCACCTCCAATACCCAATACTTTTACTTCAGGTGGAGCTATGAATTCCATTAAGTCACTGCTATCAAAACTTTCAAGGCGATCCATCATGGATCTCAGTCGCTCCCGTAGTCTGAGAATAGCATTTTTCTGCTGTTAGACATAGTATTGACTTCGTTACTTAGGAATTGATACTCTTTCTCTTCTTTCAATTTCGTTATTGAGTATTTATCAATGGCTTCGCATACTAGATGATCTATACTACCAAAACCATTTTCTTTGAGATTGTGTAATTTGTCTCTTACCTTTCCAGGCATTGTGATTGATATTGAACCTTCAGTTGGTGAGGCCGTATTACGATCTAAGTATTCATCTAAAGCCTCTTGTAATATTTGGTTGTATGACTTTACTTTTATTGGATTTTCTGTTGCCCAATATTCAAGTCTAGCAGCTCTTTCAGGATCTAATCGAACTGTCAAACGGTTTGTTGTTAAGGGTCCTAGAGGTGCCATATTATCTCATCCAAAAAGAAAGCAGTATATAAACTTAATGCTTTTTGACGCATTTATTATGTCATTTGACACATATGATAAAAATTTATAAGTCATAAATGCGTCATACTTTTGGTAGCCTTTAATCAATATAAAGTAGTATGTATGCTAGGATGTGTCCTGCAAATCATGTGAAGAGGAACCAGTCATAAGCCGCCGTTATTCTGGGGAAAACCTGTGTCGTAAGTGTTTCTTTAGGTCATTTGAGAAGAATGCTGAAAGAGAGTTACGCAATCAGATAAATCAATTAGTATCAAATTCAAACATTAAGATAACTAAGATTGGAATTGGACTTTCAGGAGGCAAAGATTCAACTGTTGCTCTACATATTCTAAAGAAATATTCAGATAATAGAGGGGTAGAGTTGGTTGGCCTTTGTGTAGATGAAGGTATTGAGGGCTACCGTTCAGAGTCGCTTGAACGTGCTAATGATCATTGTTCTGTGTTGGGAATAGAAATGCAGACAGCTTCTTACAAACAACTAATAGGCATGACCCTAGGTGAGCTTCTAAGGAAAAATCCACCTTCAGCTTCACCTTGTTCCCCATGTGGTATCCTAAGGAGGAGATCACTGAACAATATGGCTAAAGAAGCAAATGTGGATTGCATGGTTCTAGGCCATAATCTAGATGATTTCTCCCAAACAGTACTTATGAATCATTCTAGGGGAGATGTCCCACGATTAGTCAGAATGGCGCCTCATAGATATGTTCAGCCAGGTTTTATCCCGAGATTAGTACCACTTAGACGTCTTCCCGAGCAGGAAGTTTATCTTTACGCTATTTTGAAAGGTATGAAATTTCATGAGGGCGATTGCCCATATGCAGGCAAAGCACAAAGAAATACATTCCGCAAGTTACTTCTGGAATTGGAATCCAAACAGCCTGGAACAAGGCATTCACTTCTTAATGGAATGGAGAAAATAAGGAAAGATACTCCAGCACCGTCAGCACTCTCGCCCTGTCCCACTTGCGGTGAACCGTCTGGGGGAGATGGACCTTGTGTTTTCTGTCGTGAATTTGGAAGTTTTGTAGTCTGAAAATTAGTCTATACTAATTATTTTTATTACAAAAATAAGATCTTCTCCACCTAAATTATGCCCGTCAGGATTCTCTCCGTACGCGTCTTTAGCTGGTATTCTGACACTCAAAGATTGTCCCTCATACATACCAACTATTTTTGTACCGAAGCCCCCTATCAATCCACCATTCCCGTCACATTCTTCAGGAAGAGGTTGACCAGGTGAAGGACAACCGACATGATCAGACTTTAGAGGATCAAGAACCCGATTCTGTGGAGGGAGTCTAGGGTCTGTAACCCCAGATTTTAGATACCCATAGTTATCCCAAACATATTCCATACTAGAATCAAATAAATTTCCATTCTTGGCTAGAATTCCTGCATAGTGTAAACTGACTGAGTCCCCACGAGATGTCTGGTTTCCAAATTCATAGTCTGTGTTTACATCTAATTTTACTTCTGCAGTTTTTGTCCCATCTCCTCTTGATTTGATTTCAAGGTGAGCGTATAGTAACCCTGTCGCAGAAGAGGAAGTCTTCACGTTTACTATAACTGGTTTTCTCTTATTCTTATCCACGACTATAGACTCATATCCTTCCTCAATTGTTATACTGAAACCTCCATCATTCGATTTCACTCCGATATCGAAAGTATCTGCTATTGAACCAGTATTTGTAATTACAAGGACAAAGTCAGTGTCTTGCCCAGGTTCAGTGTTATGATTGTTGGTTAGAAGTTCAGCATTAACACCATATTCAACAACTGCAGAGGAATCTTCTACCATTGATGTGAAGTAAAGAGCACTTCCAATCAGCAAAATAACTAGGAACAACGCAATTAGAGCAGGTCTAGTGTCCGGTCTAGATGCCTTAACCCCTTCTTCACGGTAATTAGGGATTGCAGCTTTTGGCCTGCTTTTTTTCCTTCTAACCCTCTTCGCCATGCTTTTGCTACTCGAGTGCTTTACAAAAAGCTGACGTTCTAGTATCTATGCTTTGAACGGAAGAAAAAAGCTTTGAGAGTATATTTCCATATGTCTGGATTTTCTCTCATTCTTCTTAAAGAATAGGCATACCACTCAGGACCATAGGGAATGTAGTACCTTACTTTGTGTCCACTGTCTCTTAATCTTTCTAATGTTTTGTCAATGGGCACTCCTGACAAAGCTTGAAATTCATACTTATTCTTTGGATAATTATTCTCCTCTAGTAATGCCTCTACTTCTTTGATCAACCAGTCGTCATGTGTGGCAAATCCTATGTAAATCCCATTCTTCATCATCAATTTTACAGATTTCATGTAATTATCACGTACTTCCTGATAACCCTGATACGCAATATCCTCGGACTCTTTGTATGCACCTTTACATAATCTAAGATTAGTGTCATGCTCCACTATTGAATTTATATCATCAATAGTTCTATGCATGTAAGCTTGCAATACAGTACCACACTTGGGATAGTAATCCTTCGCTTTTTTACACATATCTATGGTCACTTGTGTCACGCTTGAGTCTTCCATATCTAATCTTACAAAGTTGTCGTATTCCCTAGCTTTGTCTAAAACTACAGTTAAGTTATCCCAGCATAGTTCCTCATCTATTTTGAGCCCCAGTGAAGTTAGTTTGAGTGAGACATTGCAGTCTACTCCAAAATTTTCTATTCCTTCTAATAATTCACAATAGGAGTCTCTTATTCGATTAGTCTCTTTTCTATTACTAACTTCCTCACCTAATAAATCTAAAGTGGCAGAAAATCCCTTAGAATTAACTAATTGGGACAATTTTAGTCCATCTTCAAGTTTATCACCGGCAACATAAACAGCAGCAACCCTCCCAATAATGAATTTTGGCATCCAAGGAGCAGTTCTGACAACTATGCCATTTAGGATTCCCATTCAAACCCCTAGAAAACAGTGTGTATTAGATAACATCCGTGGGCGATTTATACAGGCCTGTCTAGCACCGATTATGAGCCCAGCTTCGGTTACCTGCACTGACGGAAATCTGAAAGTTCCGGACAATCCGATAATTCCAGTTATAATTGGCGATGGAATCGGCCAAGACGTTACTCCAGTGGCAATCAAAGTCTTGGATGCAGCTGTAAAGAAAGCATATGGAAGTGATAGACAAATATTCTGGAAGAAAGTTCTTGCAGGTGAAGAAGCATTCAAGGAAACTAAAGAGTGGCTACCCGATGAGACATTAGATTCTATAAGAGAGCATTTGGTTGCTATCAAGGGACCTTTAACGACACCAGTTGGTGGCGGGTTTCGTAGTCTTAATGTAACACTCAGGCAGCGCCTAGATCTGTTTGCTTGTGTAAGGCCAGTACGCTGGTTTACTGGCGTTCCAAGCCCTGTCAAAGAACCTTCTAAGGTAGATATGATTATATTCAGGGAAAATACCGAAGATATCTATGCAGGAGTTGAGTGGCATGCTAATAGTGAAGAGGTAAAAAGAGTCATAAATTTTTTAAGAAATGAGATGGATGTTTCTAAGATTCGTTTTCCAGATACTAGTTCAATTGGAATCAAACCAGTATCTAGTGAAGGTACTAAGCGTCTTGTTAGAGCTGCGATAAGGTATGCGATTTCAAATTCAAAGAAATCGGTGACTTTAGTTCACAAAGGAAACATAATGAAATTCACAGAGGGAGGATTTAGGGACTGGGGCTATGAATTATCAAGAGATGAATTTGGTGCCAAACCATTGGATGGTGGTCCTTGGCACATTATGAATAACCCTGAAAATGGAGAAGACATAATAATCAAAGATGTAATTGCTGATGCTATGCTCCAACAGCTACTCACACGCCCATCTGAGTATGACGTTATTGCAACATTGAACTTGAATGGTGATTACATATCAGATGCTTTGGCCGCACAAGTAGGAGGAATCGGTATTGCACCTGGTGCTAACATAAATTATGATACAGGTCACGCATTGTTTGAAGCAACACATGGTACTGCACCCAAGTATACTGGACAGGATAAAGTCAATCCAGGATCAGTTATTCTATCAGGGGAAATGATGCTTCGTTATATAGGGTGGACTGAGGCTGCAGATCTCGTGATAGAAGGAATGCAAGGAGCTATAGGGGCTAAAACCGTCACTTATGACTTTGAGAGGTTGATGGACGGTGCTAAATTACTAAAGTGTAGTGAGTTTGGCGATGCCATCATAAATAATCTGTGAATTTTCAAGATATACCAACTATTGCTACTTCAGAGGAGCTAATAGATAGAGCACTAAGGCGAGCTTCTAAGGTTGAGGAGTCTGTGAGAAATGCAGATTATCGTGCAAGGTTGACAGCAGTAAGGAAGATACATTCAGTCGCCGATAATATTGCAAATCCTTTGCATGCTTATGTGAAAGCCTTCCCTTCCTTTGATAATATTCATCCTTTTGATAGATCGATTGTGGATTTAACAGTCGGCGTGGACAAACTGAGAAAAGCTCTTGGAGCCGCAGATTGGGCTCGTAAAGAGGTTTTGATGATTGGAACAAAGTATGTTCCTAAGGCACGTGCGCGGAAAAGTGCTGAAGACACTATGAAAATTATGAGTGAAGCCTATACTAAGATGACAAATATTGTGAGACAAATAGAGAAGAATCTTGATTTTTTAATCTCTGCTCGCTCTATATTTCGTAACCTTCCAAATGTTGACAATGAAAAACCATTGGCAGTATTCGCTGGAGCGCCAAATGTGGGCAAATCCAGTCTGATTGGAGCAGTTTCTTCTGGAAAACCAGAAGTTAAAAGTTATCCTTTTACTACAAAAGGTGTTTCTTTAGGACACATAAAGGCCAAATATGATGTAATTCAGGTTATGGATACTCCTGGATTATTAGACAGGCCAGATTCAGATCGCAATGATATGGAAAAGCAAGGTATAGCAGCCCTCGATTACTTGGAGCCAATAATAGTTTTTCTTACTGATTTGTCTGGCACTTCAGGTTATTCTATAGAAATACAAAAATCTTTACACGATGAGCTAAAAGATAGATATTCCGATTATCACTGGATTGATGTTTACAGCAAATCAGATTTAGAGCCTGAAACACCATTGGAATATGAATCGGCAATATCAGTTTCAGTTATGGATAATACAGGTATTGAAGATTTAGAATCAGCCTTGGTATTAATGACATCTTAATTATCTATTCTTTAACTTGCATATTGTGAGTACTTCCCACAACTTCTTGACTATAGGTAGACATTAATTCAATAATAGATTCTTTTCTGAATTCACCAAGATTCATACATCCTGCATTGCTAAGGGCCGCCTTTATTTTTCTAATATCTTGCTTAAGTTTGGGCTTTAACCTTCCCCAGTTATCTACAGTTCCTTCCTCACCTTCAGTGAAGAAAGTTTTGCGTGCTACGTGACCATATCTATCCAGATTACGTGCTCTTGCAGAACCTTCACCCCACGTAGCAATGTAACGAATATCTGGTTCATGATTTGTTAATTGCATATTCTCATCTAACTTTTCTCCAGCAGATTCGTAGAAATGATTGAAGTATCCTCCCATCATTACTACATCAGCTACGGTTAATGCAATAATCATGTCACCCGCAGAAGAAACTCCTCCATCAATAACTAGGGGAACATACTTTCCAGTATCCTTTACATAATCATTCTGTGCCCGACTAGATTCCAGTAACGCAGTCATTGGAGATCTACCAGTTGCCTTTTCTCTTTGTGTAGTACATATTGATCCAGATGACATTCCAACTTTTACAACATCTGCCCCCTTTTCCATCAAAAACTTTGCTCCATCGTACGTTATCACATTACCTACACAAATTGGAAGACCTGTTTTCATAGCCTTGAAATCTTCAATTACTTTCGCAGTAAATTCGTTATAGGCATCAGATGTGTCAACTACAATCATATCAACGCCAGCGTCAATACAAGCTTGTACCCTTCTCTTCCATCCCTTATGAGTTGAGATGGCTGCGGCGACTGGAATATTTTCCACGTCTTTTCTGAATGCTATTTTCACTAATCTTCCTAGTTCATCCAGTACAATCAAGTAGTTTTTTTCACTAAGTTCCTTCTTAGCTTCTTCCAAGCTGATATCAGATTTTTTAGTAATTGGTAGTTCATTAGGTTCTATCATAATCTTTATTGCTTCCTCACCAGGCGTTGCGTTTGCTTCTAAATATCTATCAAAACTGAATAGACCTAGGAACACATTGTTTCTATCAGCAATTGGTACCTTCGAATGCCCATGCTTTTCAACAAGTCTAACGACTTCATCAATTGTTGCAGTTTCTCTAACAGTTATGGGGTCTTCAACAAATCCCATTTCGTAACTTTTAATCTTTTCGATTATAGATACTTGTTCTTTAACAGATAACCTTGCTGGCAGCACTCCTAGCCCCCCTTCCTTACCCAACGCTAAAGCCATCTCATATCCAGTTACAGAGGTCATAGCAGCACTAAGGAATGGATGCCTCAGTTTGAGTCCACCCAAATCAGTTTCAAGATTTATGTTTTGGAGGGTACATTTCTTGGAAGTGTATCCTGTAAGAAGAGAAAATTCACCGAAAGTTTTGCCTGTTTCCAGTATAACTTTCTTTGCCATTTAAAGTCATAACAGATGGACTTATTAAATTTGCTCAACCCCTTTCATGAGGAGTATAAACTTCATTTGTGGTAATTGTTACTCTCACAAAAGTGGTGCACTTTGGTAGATCCTTTATTCTTCTGGCACCCACATACGAGCAAGCTGAACGAATACCCCCAAGAATGTCCTGAACAGTTATCTCTACAGCTCCTCTATAGGGAACTCTTACTTCTTTTCCTTCAGGTGCTCTGTGTTTAGCGACTTCCCCAAAGTAGGTTTTCATTGCTTTTGCGGAACTCATACCATAGAATGATTTGTATTTCTTCCCTTCTTTTTCAATTAATTCCCCTCCAGATTCATCATGCCCCGCAAACATTCCCCCTAACATAACAAAGTCAGATCCAGCTGCAAACGCTTTCGCTACATCCCCTGGTGAAGTGCATCCACCATCGGACATTACATGCCCACCTAAGCCATGCGCTGCGTCTGCGCATTCAGAGATTGCCGATAACTGTGGATATCCAACACCCGCGACTTTTCTTGTAGTACAAACAGATCCAGGTCCAATACCTACCTTGACAATGTCTGCCCCAGCAAGAATAAGCGCCTCAGTCATTTCTCTAGTAGCAATATTTCCTGCAATTATGATTTTGTTACTGAACTGTTTTCGAACTTTTCTGACAAATTGCAGAAAGTCTTCACGATAACCATTTGCTACGTCTAGGCATATAAATTTCAGTCTATCATCAAGATTCATTTTTCTGTTGAGTAATTCTAAACTTTCATCAGTTGAGCCAGATGTTACCGCAATGTTATCAGGATTCATC
>CAYFGG010000027.1:0-9870 GCA_964342795.1 uncultured archaeon
CCGAAGTAAGAGTGAAATCCCCAAACTTAACAGCTCCTGAATCTAACAGTTTTTGTTTTAGACTATCTAATGTAGAAGGCCCCTGCATAATCCGTTAGAGACTCCCTTAAAATATTAGTATGGCTTATGTTAATGGAATATTTTTATGGCTGATGGTAAAACATCTATTTCTACTGGAGTAAAGCCAACATTTTCTCCGTCAATATTGATAGGGGAGGGATTATCTGTTTCTATTTTAAGATTTGAGAATCTATAGAATTCTACATTGGGATTCCAAACATGAGAGCCCTCTGCTTTCAATTGATTAAACATTTTTAAGACTTTAAGACGACCAAGGTGATATATCACTCCTAAATCCATTTTACCATCATCCACCTGAGCCATAGGGGCCAAAGTCAGTCTGTCACCACCAGTTTTTGTGTTCTGAATAAGTAATAGTACAAAATTAGAATCCATAAGGTGGCCATCGATGGTGCAACGAGCACTGCGAACCTTCCCTCTAATAATACTCATTAATGCCCCAATATCATATCTTAAAGGTCCTAGAAATCTCATTTTTTCCGCAAGAATATTCGAGTCAACACCTAATCCCCAACCAACAAGATTATGGCTATATCTTACGGCTTTTCCATCTCCTTCATCAAATGTAACTTTAGCAATGTCCATCTTCCTGAGACGACTTTTTAGAATAAGCTGAACGGCGTCCATATGACTAAATATTTTCATATCATTAGCTTGACTATTTCCAGTTCCTGCAGGAATAAGTGCCAGAGGAAATCGATCGTTAGCTGAATCTGAACGGGAAAGAAATCCTGTGATTACTTCACAAAACGTACCATCTCCACCAACAGTTACAATGATATCTCCAGTTTCTAGTACCAGATTTTGTACTATTCGAATTGCTGCCCCAGGCTCTTCCGTCCTATAAGTTTCAACAAATACCTTAGAAGCGGACAACTCCTCAGAAACAAATGAACAAATATCATCACCTCTTTTCTTGCCTGAAAAAGGGTTTACGATTAAATGTGCACGTTTGACCTCATATAATTCATCAATACGACGATTCTTGAAGTGTGAAACTTTTTCAGGAGGAGGAAGATACGTACGGCCTAGAAATCCTTTCAAAGGTTCCGGTTCATCAAATGTAAACTGCTCAGGACCATCTACCACTTCAAAAGTAATGTATTAACCTTTATAAGGAAGCTTCTGTCGAGAGAATTACGGGAATGTGGCGAAAGCTGAACCCTAGAAGTGAGGAATCGCGATGAGTAAATCAATTTACAACTATGTGGGTGACCAATGGAGATCACCGTCAAAAGAGCATAAGGCAGTCCAGAAGGAAAGACTATTGAAGTATCGTAGAGAAGACTCGACAACTAAAATTGAAAGACCAACAAGATTAGATCGTGCTAGGAAATTAGGATACAAGGCTAAACAAGGATACATATTGGCTAGAACTAGGATACGTAGAGGTGGTATGAGGAAACATGCAATCACCTCAGGTCGAAGAGCTAAAAGGGCAGGAATATCCAAGATAACGATGAGGAAGAATCTACAAATGATAGCAGAAGAAAGAACCTCTAAGAAGTATCCTAATCTTGAAATTCTAAATTCATATTGGGTTGCGGAAGATGGAAGACATAAATGGTACGAAATGATAATGGTCGACCCAAATCATCCAGTAATTATGGCAGATCCAAAAATAAACTGGATATGTAATAGAGCTCAGAAAGGTAGGGTACACAGAGGATTGACGTCGGCAGGTAAGAAATCAAGAGGATTAATGAATAAGGGCAAAGGTGCTGAAAAAATAAGACCTAGCAGAAGAAAGCACATGAGTAGAGATAAACAGAGCCGAACTCCTCATCCACCAAGAAAATCATAGGAAGCTGATAGCATAACTTACGACCGAAAGAATCCGTTCATGGCGACAGTAACAGAAGCTTACTGTATATCTGAAGGTTCTGGTAAAGAAACGAATCATTATGTTATATCTCTTAGAGGAAGTGGTATAGAATATAAACCAGGAGACTCCTTAGGTTTCTACCCTACAAATGATTATGAACTAGTAAAACAAACCATTCGTAAAATAAAGGCTAGAAGGAACGATCTGATTGATACAAAGGAAACTGGAGAAACCACGCTAGAAAATGCACTTCTGCACAGATTTACTATTCACCGAGCGGGAAAGAAATTCCTTAGTGCAGTAGTTCAAAGAATGGATAAAGGCAAGGAAAAAGAGGAATTGGAAAAGATACTTGACAACAGAGAAGAAGTAGACAAATACCTTTTCACAAGAGATTGTATAGATATACTCAACGAGAACGATGTCCACTTTACGCCACAAGAATTTGTTGATACCCTATCCCCTATAACTCCCAGATTGTATTCAATAAGTTCATCACCTAAAGCACATCCTAGAGAAGTGCATCTTACAATAGCCATCGTAAAATATAACAATTTTGAAAGAGATAGATTTGGCTTAGCAACAGGACACCTATGTAACCAAATAAATGTAAACGAAACAAAGATTCCAGTCTACATACAACCAACTAAAGAATTTATACTCCCTAAAAACGGTTCAACTGATATCATAATGGTAGGACCTGGAACTGGAATTGCACCCTTCCGTGCATTCTTAGAACATCGAATAGCTAAACATGCTCATGGCAGAAACTGGCTTTTCTTTGGTGAAATACATGAAGAATCTACATTCTTTTACAAAGAAGAATGGTTCAATGCTATGAAGGAGGGGCACCTAGACAAGTTAACTACTGCTTTTTCAAGAGACCAAGAAAACAAAATATATGTTCAACATAGGCTACTAGCTAATGGAAAAGAAATTTGGGAATGGTTACAAAACGGAGCGTACTTCTATGTATGTGGTGACAAACAATACATGGCTAAAGATGTTCATAAGGCACTAATAGAAATTGCTGAGAAAGAAGGCAAAATGAAGAAGAAAGATGCTGAAAACTACATCAATCAAACTTTAATGAAAGATGAACATAGATATCTCAGAGACGTTTACTGATTTTATTTACTTCTTATCTGAAAAAAACTCCATATAATTACCTACAATTAATTATTCTTCTTTCTTCCAGACTCTATAACTTCACCAGTTTGTGAATCATAAGTTTGGCCGGTAGCTGGATCATACCTAAAACCAGACTGTTGGCTTGTTCCACCTATCTTTTCTGCAGAATCAGATTCCTCATAATAATCAAGATAATCACCATCGCCTCCAATTCTACTGTAAACAAGATACCCCAGACCTGCCATAGACAAGGCAATCAGAGGTGCCCAGATCAACGGTTCACTGAAAAATGATTCATCTTCCACCACTGGTTCTGGTTCAACAACAACAAATTCCTCGACAGTAACATTTACTTCAGCGTAGGCTCTATTATCTAATTCATTATATTCGTCTATAATATTGTCAGGATCTATAACTGCTTCCAAATAATAGTTACCTGGCTTATCTGGTTGCCAATAAAATACACGAATCTCCTCTCCATTAACTTGATTTAAGGGTACGGTTTGATATATGTCAAAAAGCGCCCCATCAATAAATAATGATATTTCTGCACCATTACACTCATCCATAGCTACAGACATATTCGTGACATAATCTGGACATTCACAACATATCTCTGGTCCAAAGTTAATGGCACTGACTGTAATTTTCAGAGTCTCGTTCAAATAAATCTGTCCAGGAAGATCAACCATTTCTACAAACAATTGATAATTTTTAGGCTTAACAATAATCGTTGCATTTATTGAATTATCAGTTAAATTCTGATCTTCAAAATCACTGTTCGTAATCTCTGCTAAAATAGTGACATTAAAGGTACCAGGTGCTGTGGTTGTTTTCCAGAACACTGTTACAAATCTAATCTCCTCATACAACAAATCCTCCTGATGAATATAATAGACAGGATTTCCCTCAAAATCATAACTCTGCACTTCTGGAGATGAGGAATTGTCTATGTAGACTCCTAACCTGAAAGATGGAATTCCTGCAAGATTGTTACGAACTTGAACTACCATTTCAACATGATCTCCTTTGAACACAGGATCTCCCTCATCTATAGATACTAAACTGAGATCATATTCTGGGGCAGCTACTTTTACAAGAAGTGAACCAGCATTGTTCCTTTCATCTAATTCATCAATAACTTTTCCAATATCTGCATGTATAGAAATACTTGGCTCCTGAGAATCCCATGTATAAATGCCAGTAAGATTGAAGAATTCACCCTCTCCTAGAGACAGTTCCCAAGACTCTATTAGCTCCCCATCAACACGGAACTCAACGGGGCAATCTGAAATGTCCATTGCACCTTTGTTGAAAACAGTGAAGACAATATTTGAGGGAATACCACGTACTGCTTCACCTTCGATGTTAATCATAGGAACATCAAACTCATCAAAGACGGTCATGTCAGGTTTAGCTTCCAAAACAACCGTTGTAAAGTTAAAATCATTATCATCTTCAGTCCATTCTTCTATCTCATTCAATGGATCTATTCTAACAATCAGAGTGTGATTACCAAGATCACTAGTTCCTGTAGAGGAATCCCATACTATTGATGCCTCAGCCGTTCCAGCTATAATTTCCTCTCCCCTCTTAGTAGCATTTACTATATTATCTATGAAAGCATAGCCTATCAAAGTCTCTGTGCCATTCTCTGGATAATCATAGAATCCAACCCTTACATCATAAGCTTGCTTGTCATAATCCTCATTCAAAACATGAACAACTAATGTAACTGCATGATTATGATATGGTAAATCAAGCCACCAATCGTTTGGAACAATCGTTAGATTTCTAGATTCATCTAAAGTTAGTTCCGGCGTGTGTTCTCTAATATTAACAGTGACCTCATAGATGTTATCATCTTCACTAAACTCATCCACTTGTTCCTCAGAATCTAAGAATATTTGTACTGTATATTCACCTACTTCTTCAGGAACCCAAGAAATATTGTACTGTGCACTTTCCCCTGGACCAACAATAAATCTCATTTGAGCGGTTTCTATAATTGTGGTAGAACCATCAAGAACATACCTGAATTCAATATAGAAATCACTACAATCGTCCCTTCCAGCATTTTCAAATAACGCTAGAATATCTACTGTGTCTCCTACAGCTGCATTTTCTGGTGTTACAATTATGGAGAAGTCACCCTCTAAACTCTTCAAATTAGCAAGAGGTTGGGAATAAATAGTAAATTCATGAACTATCTTATTATTATCCTCATTCGTCTCCGAAATATCATCATCGTAATCTATAGACACTGTTATGACACGATCGCCAGTCCCTCCACATCCATCAGGTCCATCCGGATTACAAATAAACTCAACCACTACATTTTTTTCAGTTTGATTATCTTCAGTTCCTACTATAACAGCCTCTGTGCGCTCAAAGATAGGCATACACTCATCGTCTGAATCACATTCTGAAGTACTATTCCATACAATTATCTTAACATTTTCCGCTGGCTCCAAACCATTGTTAACAACTTCGAAACGGATTTCTAAACCCTCTCCAGTTATAGGGTATTCAGGAGACAGTGTAAAATTTATAGGTTGTAAATCAACATCTAAAGCCTGAGCCTCATCTGAAGTCAAAAGAACTATAGCGAGGAGTGCGAAAATTGCCGCTACTGCTGCTGTGTAGGTCCGGAACATCTCAAGTGGTCAGTGAATTACTACATAAAAGTAACTCCTTGTAAAGCAGAAATAATCTAACAGAGTGTTTATAATGGGCACTTTTTGGCAAACACATGAACCCAGTAAGTGTGCTTGACTACAGATACGGTACTGAACAAATGAGAGATATTTTCAGAGCAGATTCGTATTTGGGGTTCCTCATGGAAGTTGAAGCTACACTTGCAGAGGTACAAGAATCTATAGGTTTAATCCCAAAAAATAGTTCAAACGACATAAGAAATGCAATACCCAAAGTAACTCGTAAAAGAGTTGAAGAAATTGAAAATGAAATTAATCATGATATAATGGCTGTTGTTAAGGCTCTTGAAGAAAAATCAGGTGATTCTGGAAAATGGATTCACTTTGGTGCAACCAGCTACGATATTGTTGATACCGCAAGATCCTTACAGCACAAAAAAGCCCTAGTATTAGTTGAAAAGGCTATTAACCAACTGATAAAATCCTTAGCGTCTTTAGCAAAAAAACACAAAGAAACAGTAATGTTAGGTAGAACTCATGGCCAATGGGCCACACCAATTACATTTGGCCTAAAGATTGCTGTCTTCCTTTCAGAATTGAATAGACACAGAGAAAGGCTGGAAGAAATAAAACCAAGGATTGTAACTGGAAAATTTCTCGGTGCCGTAGGATCAGGTGCTGCAATGGCTCCTAACACATTAGATGTTCAAAGCAAAATTTGTAAAAAACTAGGACTGGGAGAACCCTTAGCCACAACACAGATACTGGGAAGAGACAGAATCGCTGAATTGGTGGCTTGGGGATCAAACCTAGCCACAAGTTTAGAAAAATTCACATTAGAGGTCAGAAATCTTCAGAGAAGTGACATTGGGGAAGTTTCTGAAGCTTTCAACAAAGAGAAGCAAGTTGGATCTTCAACAATGGCACAAAAGAAGAATCCCATAACTTCTGAAAACGTCGGAGGATTAGCAAGAATTGTTAGATCTATGCTTTACGTCTCATATGAAAACAATCTACAATGGCATGAAAGAGACCTTGCAAATTCCAGCAGTGAAAGAGTAATCCTTCCGCAATTCTACATTTTACTGGAGTATATTTTGATAAAAACAAACGATGTGTTTTCAAATTTGTTTGTCGATGAAGAAAGAATGAAAAGAAACTTGGATTCAGCAGGAGGCTTACCTATGGCTGAATCATTTGTCATATCTTTGGGAAAAACTGATTTAGGTAGACAAAAGGCTCACGAACTAGTGAGGCAAGTAACCATGCAAGCAGAAAAAAGAGGAACAAGTTTTTCAGATGAAATAAGTTTTAATGAAACAGTCTTGGAAAAAATGGAAAAGGAAGAAATCAATAAATGTTTGAATCCAGAAAACTATACGGGTCATTCATCTGAGATTGTTGATCGTGTACTAAACTCGATTAAATGAATTCCTACGCAATACTTGGCCAAAGAAAAAACCTAAAAAAAGTTGGAAATGAAATTGTACTGTCTCTGGCTAAGAATAATAATATCTCAAAATATAGAATAATCGGTAATATTATATTTTTAGAGTGTATGAATAAAGTTAATAGTGAAAGAATTCTGGGAAAAAGAACTTTCAATGCCATCATATCCAGTTCAAGTCAGGATGATATTTACAATTCTATTAAAGCACTCATAAAAGGAAAAAAAGAAGTTGGTAACTTTGCGATTAGAGTTCTACGTAAAGGTGAACATTCATATGATTCAACAGGTCTAGCAAGAGATATAGCAGGAGCGGCATTCGATGAATGGAAGAATATATCTGTCAATCTGGATGAGCCTGAACTAGAAATAGTTGTTCAAATTATTAATAATATTGGTATAATATACCTAAAATATAAATGAAAATCACAGTGATTGGAGCAGGGGCAATTGGTACAATGCTAGGTGCCATACTCTCAAAGAAAGGAACAGAAATATCTTTTTTGACAAAAAATAAACTTAATAGAGACAGTATAATACTAACTAACTTTAAAGGAAAAACTGTAGAAAAAAAAGCGAATTATATAGATAACCTAGAAGAATCTGACTGGTTTATTCTAGCAGTTAAAAGTTACGATGTTGAAAAACTTATAGAGCCTCTAAATGAAAAAACCGGAAAAATATTATGCTGCCAGAATGGAATAAAGACATACAATCTAATAAAAAGTAAAATTCATAACGATAGGTTGGCTTACATGGTTACAGGGATAGGATCATCTAAAATCAGGACAGGAAAAGCCCGTTTTGAAGGTTCAGGGTTTACTTTCCTAGGTAAATTCTCTGGAGAAAATGGGGGAAATATAAACAACCTATCAGAAGAAATGAACTTGGCAGGAATCGAATGCAAGGTTGTTAGAAACATATTTGGCTATGTCTGGTTAAAGGCAATCATAAATAGTTCGATAAATCCCATTGCAGCCTATAATAAAGTAGAGAACGGAAGTCTAAGTAAACTAGAGTTAAAAACACAAGTAAAAGAAATTTGTCATGAATCGACCATTATATCTCAAAAAATTGGCATAGAACTCCCACTGGACCCATGGGAAGAAACCAAAAACATCATCAAAAAAACATCCAATAACAAATGCAGCATGTTACAGGATTTGGAAAATGGAAAAAGAACCGAAATCGATGCAATCAACGGAGAAATAATAAGGATTGCAGAAGCAAATAATATAGATTGTAAAAAGAATAAAGAGTATTTTGATAAAATAAAAGCAATAACTAGTTGATTCTAAGGGCTTTGTTTGTTTTATTAATTGACTTCATGTTATCTGATTCTAAATTAAACATAGCCCTAATGGCATCTATATTCTCAGGGATAACATCAGATTCCTGATGTATGGCTTGATAATAGTATAATTTCTTGCCAAAGGCATGGACTCCATCCTTCCAAACTGCAATCTGATTTAGGTCTCCTCTAGTATACAACGAGTCACGAGCTAATTCCATTATCTCTGCTGTTCCAGGCAAATTACGTATTTTATTACCTTCAGATTCTATAAAGCCCTCTAATAGATTTACTCGAGGTGTGGACTCCCACATTGATATTACCTCATCAGTGTTTGGTTCTGAATTAAGTTCTGCAATAATACAGTGAACATGCATTATGGTAGTGGGGACCTTAACAGCCATAGTCTGAATATTGATTCCTTCAATAACTGTCTGCACATCCGGACCATGGTGACTAGGTACATTCAAGACAGGTTCAATCGAATTGAGAGGGCCTCTGTCACTATCCTTAGGATCTCCGCTTCTACGGACCATAACTGCTTGTACGTTGTCTATTCCATAACGATTCTCAAGAGGATAAAGAGTGCGTGCAAGACCAGTTGTGTTGCAGGATACAACGCGAACATAATCCTGATTTATTGATGATTGATAATTTGTCAGTGCATTGAAACTCACTCCAATAGGGTCATGTTTTTCGCCCCCTTGCCAAATCGCTTTAGTTCCATGATTTTGGTACATTGCCATATTATTTACTCCCAATTTTCCAGGAGTGCAATCAATAATAACATCTGAAATCTCAACTAAATCCTCAGTAACACCCGAAACCTTAATTCCCTTCTTTTCAAAAAAAGGAATCTTTGCTTTTGTCGAGGCAAAAACTGGAAAACCTGCATCCAAAGCCCCTTTAATCTCATAGGTAGGTTTAGTCTTAACTATTCCCACAATCTCCATATCATCCTGGAGAGTTACGGCCTCAGCAACTCTCTTGCCGATTGTCCCGTATCCATTGATTCCTACCTTTATCATGTTTGTTGATTCAAGATGTCTATATAACTAATTTTCTTTGTCATCACTCATTTTCTTTCGAAGGTGTTCAATAGAAACTGATATACTTTTTTCTGGAATAGAATCTGTTGGTTTAGTAAATTCTTCGACCTCATCAATGTCCTCTACTTCTTCTGAAAAATCTTCTATATCTTCTACGACTGGTGAAAACTCATCCACATCTTCATCCTCATCCTCTACTACCTTTTTAGATATTGCATAATCACCTTCACCTCCTTCTCCGGAAGCTATATTCCCACTTGCTATGTCTGAAGCTAATTCCTTTCTCTTTTCCTCAGCACCTTCTTCGATGGTCTCATCTAAAACTTCTTCAGGTGTTAGTTCTTCCTCAGGATCCTGTTCCATATCAATTATCTCATCTAAATCCAATT
>CAYFGG010000028.1:0-9466 GCA_964342795.1 uncultured archaeon
ACTCTTAGACAAGTTAGTGGCCATAGGACAAGTGCCAATAAAACTAACCATCCAGGGATACCCCCCATATCTATTGCTAGAGTTCTATGAGTCAAGAGACCCACAGCGAATTGGTATACATATCCAGGATTGAATAGTCCTAAATGACTAGCCAGCGCTTGATATTCGGGATTTGTCTCAAATCCTTCAGTCAATTCGATTCCAATTGCAAATGAGATTGCATAAACAATCAAATTCCAAACTATGGCGAATAGTAGCCAGGCTCCCAAACCATAGATTACAACATCTGTCCCACTCCTAGCAATAACTGCGAAGCAGAATTGGAAAGAGATCATAGTGAAAATCATAATTTGACCGAATAACAGGAATGCAATTATTCCACCTAAAGACGGTATATCTCCCTCGGATACCATTAGATACAAACCAACCACTTGGGCTACAAAAGCTGGAAGACCTATGACCATTGTTAACCCTAAGGCTTTTCCTACTACAATTGCCTCACGAGTTATAGGCCTTGCAAGAAGCATACTCATAGTATTAGTCTGTCTTTCTTTGTGAAAAGAGTCAACCGAAACTGCGATTGCAGCTAATGAGACAACAAAGAAAGTGAAAAAGCAGAATTGTAATAGAGCATGATTTCCACTTTCTACATAGAATGAGGAGTCTACTTCTGTGTCCTGCATGTCCCCTAACACCCATCCGATACCTATTATGAATAGAGAGAAGAACAGCCCCAGCACAATCATCCTAGACGATTTCACACCGTTTTGAAATTCAAATTTTGCAAGATGCCACATTAGACTCATCTGGTTGTTAAGATTATCTATTCTCTTCAATGATAAGTATGATCCAATGATGAAAATCAGTGACTCTATTCCAAAGAAATAATAGTCTACCTCAGAGGCTAATTCGACGTCTTCAGGTTCAGCTTCCCATCCCTCACGGAATAGGGTTGTATCTTGTCCACCATTCTTGAAAGTGGTAACATTTTTGACTAGTTGAGCTCTTACGGTAACGATTTCACTTTCAAAGAATTCACCACTCAAATTCCCGTTAACTAGTATTCTCATGCCTCCTACGTTGAGCATGGTCTTTCCATAAAGATCCTCAGTGTAAACTAATCCTTCAGCATCTATGAATCCACCTGTTGTGAAATTCTGATAGACCTCGTTTTTAGGTGATGTTTCAAGAACACCTTTGAAAACAATCACATCTCCAACATTTTGCTCAAAGTCAATATTCCATACTTGATTGCCATCTTCTTCAGCATTTTCGACCGTGAAGGTTTGTCCATCCCATATTTTCTCAGGATTAGTTTCCGTTGTTGTTTCCCAGTAGGCTTTGTGTGTTATCGCAACAAGAAGAATAACTGTGAGCGAAACAATGAGAGGTTTCCAACTCTCGTTTTTGTTAAGGAAGTCATACAACTTGTTCATGAATTATCACTTCCTGTTTCTTCAAGGAAAACGTCCTCCAATGAATTTTTATGTGGTTCTATAGAGAATATTTTCACTCCGTCTGAAACCAGATTGTCAGTTACCCATGGGATCATCTCCTCCTTTAATTTTAGAGTCACTTGTGTATGTTTTCCGATATCTTTTTGACTTACTACAGTGATACCTTTCTTTTTGTTCAGTTTTTTAGCATTTTTATCCTTGAAATCTTTTACTCTCAATGACAATTTTATCTCTGTTTTCTTAATTTCTTCTCTTATTCCTGAGATATCATCCTGCCTTACCAATTTCCCTTTATCTATTATTCCCACATGTGTACAGATTTCTTGAATTTCAGACAAGACATGTGAACTAAGTATGATTGTCAGCCCATCATCATTGAGTTCTTTCAATAGTAATCTAAGAGACTTAACGCCTCTTGGATCAAGTCCTGATGTTGGTTCATCAAGTACCAGAATCTCGGGTTTGTGCAGTAGAGCTACAGCCAGGGCCAGTCTCTTTCTCATTCCAAGAGAGAATCCTCTTATTTTCCTTTCAGAATCTTTTGATAATCCTAATTTCTGTAAGAGTTCTCTTCCCCTTTCTTTGATTTCTTCTTCGTCTAGACCGTAAAATCCACCATAATGTCTAAGAGTTTCAGAAGGCGTTAATCCACCGTAAAGCCCAACTTGTTCAGGCAGAAACCCAATCTTATTCTTACTTTCCAGCCGGTTATCCTCTATATTCTCTCCATTTATTAGTATGCTACCACTGTCGCAATCCAAGATTCCCACAATACACTTTATCGTGGTGGTCTTTCCTGCTCCATTTGGGCCTAGAAAGCCAAATATCTGGCCTTTACCAACATTAAAACTCAATTTATTTAGAGCATCTAAACATTCAATTTCTTTCCCGAATCGATAAGTTCGGTAGCCCTTCTGGACTTCCTTCAGCTCCAATAGACTTTCAGTCACGCTAAGGCACCCTTGATTGCTGTTATAAAACCGCATCGTCTTGCTAGAATGTGCCTGAACACTGGAGATATCCGTTTTTGCCATCTGCTAGTAAACTATTGGATGGAATTAAACTTGATTCACTTCTAAGTGATTATTATTATGCTGAAGCGAGGGCATTGGCGTTGTCCAGACTTGAAGGTTCTGCAACATCAGGTATAATAGATGTTGAAGGCCCACCTACTAATGATGAATCAGACATAGTGATTGGTTATGTTATCTCTAGGTTGGTTCTGGCCGCTGCAGATAATCAGGCACTGGTAAACTATGTTGCTCTTTCAGAAGCTCGGAGGGCTGAAAAGTTCCTAAACTCTGAAACAAATGAAGAATTAATTGTGGTTTCAAACTCCCTTGGAATTATGACTGTAGAACTAAATGGCAGTGATTTCAATATGAATTTCATTGATTATGTGAGGGCATCATCTAATCTCAGGGAAGGAGATTGGAAGCTTTCAAATCGTGGAGTAAGCAATGGAATAGTGACCTTAGATAGACAAACATTTGTTAGGCTAATGAGAGAGGTCATACGTCAGCATCTTGAAGAATTACCAGAAGCGCCAAAGGAGATAAGAGATCAGTATGAAGGAACAATAGAGGATCTGAGAACTACAGTTTCAAAGACCTTCACTGAGAGGATTGGTGGACTTAATACAGTAGTTGATGAAAGACAGGCAGAAGCAATGAAGGAGTTAGGTCGCTTTGATCTCTCCAAAGCCCCTCCCTGTTTTAATTTGAATTTAATGGATCTCCAATCAGGAGTGAATTTAGCGCATCCTTCGCGTTTTTTCATTACGACTTTCTTATCATCATTGAATCAGGATCCAGAATCGGTCATGCGTTTGTTCGCAACAGCTCCAGATTTCAAAGAATCTTTCACACGTTATCAAGTTGAGCACATTACTGGTACCACTTCAAGCACAAAATATAGTCCACCAAAGTGTGACACACTTGTTTCTAGTGGTGTTTGTCCAGGGCCTAATGCACTATGCCGTCAGATTAGACACCCTTTGAGCTATTACCGAGTGATGGCTGAATCTGAGAAGAGTAGTTCAGTTCGTTTAGAAAGGATATTATTGGCAGCATTGGACAAGGAAGAGTACCCTGCTCAGTTATTGAAAAAGAATATTGAGGCAATGCCAGACTTTGATTTTGATTACACTGAAGAATTGGAAAAGAGAAAATTATCAGCTGCTTTAAAATCAGACGAGGTTAGCCAAATCACAGCTAAAATAAGTTATTTTCAAGGTAGAGTCTATTCCACAGATATTCCTGACGAAGAGAGGAAGATATGGATTACAAAAGCAGCTATTAACTTGGCAGAGGGAAATCGTGAATATGACTGTTTGCCGCTGACAGATTGGAAAGTTGCTCTTCCTATTGAAGAAGCAAAATTCAAGTCTCAAGAGATTAATCTAGTAGTTAAGCCAGTTGATGTGTTCTTGAATAATGATGAAGATTCAAGAAGATTGATAATGGTTCTGGGTGTTGTAGAGTAAATCTAAACTCTTATTCTTCTGCCACAGCCGCAGATGAATTTCGTAGTCTCTTCATCGATATTATGCACTTTTTCACATGAAGGACAGGTTACGCTAATCACACCTTCACCCATATTAATTTCAGGTTTCTTAGGTTTATCTTTTGGAGGTGCAGCTTTGCGGACGATTTTCTTCTTAACTGCCTTTTTTACAACCTTTTTCTTTGCAGGCTTCTTTACTTCTTCTTCAGGTTCTTCTTCCTCTTCATCCTCTGAAGAATCTAGTTTCTGGGAACCTGTCAACTCCGCAAGTAATTTACTTTCATCAAATTCTTCTTCATCCTCGTCATCATCCAAAAGACCTTTTTCTTCCTCCTCTTCATAATCTTCCTCTTCTTTATCATCTTCTCCTGGGAGATCAGAATCATAACCAACACCAGTTAGACTCTTACTCAGAGGATCAACCGTTTCTTTTTCCTTAAACAAATCTGCTGTAGTGTCCTCCGGAGCTAGAACAAACGTGTATATCAGAAATGATAGAACGATGATTACCAAAAGACCACCTGCAATTATTATGAAATTTTCTTCTATGACAGGAGGCAATCCAGGTAATGAGAAGCCCGACGAACTTTCGCTATCACTGGGAGGAGCCGTCATTGTGATTTCAAGTACATTGGACCAAACTATTCCTCCAGTTCTATTGGTCATGAGTATTGAGAATTCTAGGCTGCCACTATATCCTTCAAAAACAGGATTATCACCATAGAACCTTGCTTCATACTCATCATGTCCTGGGTCTTTTTCAGTGTCACTTAGAGGTTGATAACTTGGAATGGCACACATTGTGCAACTGTCTCTCATATCATTATCATTTAGAAAATGAACATCCATATTGAGATTGTAAACAGAGAGATTATCATCACCAGATTCTATTCGATATGGACCACCAACATGGAAAATAATGGTGAAGTCTTTTCCTTGCTCAATAAAAATAGGGTCCTCACTAGTTACAAGGTCCTCTGATTTGTTTATGTACACCTGTACCAAACCCGCACTGGCTGTCGGTACGACAAAAGCCACCAGTAACATTGCGAGTAGAAAATTACGTCCTAAATTTCCCATGTGCAACCTGTGTTAACTGGTTTGTAATTTAAGACTTACTATTTATTGATTGTATGTTGCTAAAGTTCTTAACCAGTGTCTTAAGTGTTAACTGATGTCATCAGAAAAGGACCGGCACAAAAATGCAGGTAAGGGCACACGTTCTGTCCATTCTGGTACATCACCAAGTGAAAATTCCCTCAATACACCAGTCTATCAATCTTCTACATTCTTTTTAGACGATAATAGTTATGAAATGTGGAAGAAGGGAACGCCTAGAGCTCCTGTTTATTCTAGGTATAATAACCCTTCAAATCGGGCTGTTGAGAAGAAGGTAGCACATCTTGAAGGGGCCGAGGACGCTCTTGTGTTTTCATCAGGTATGTCTGCAATTTGCACTACACTGCTAACCTTTCTTGGAAAAGGTGACCGAATGGTCACAACTCGTAATCTTTATGGTGGAACAATATTAACATTAGATCAGGATTTCGTAAGGTTTGGAATTGATGTGAAGTACGTCGATGTCAAGAACTTAGACGAAGTTGAACAGGCATTGAAATCAAAGAAGACTAAAGTATTGTACTGTGAAACTCTTACGAATCCCTTACTTGAAGTATCAGATTTACCAGAGTTAGCAAAGTTAGCGAAAAAGTATGGAGCAATGCCGATAGTTGATAGTACTTTTGCAACTCCGATGGCATGTCAGCCACTTAGTTGTGGTTTCGAGGCCGTAATCCACTCTGTTACTAAACTACTTAATGGTCATAGTGACATTCTGGGAGGAACAGTTGCGGCAAGTAAAGAGATAATAGACCAAATATGGTACAAGTCAAGGAATTTTGGAGGAGCTATGGACCCTCATCAGGCCTCTCTTTTGGAGAGAGGAATGAAAACACTTCACGTTCGTTATGAAAGGTCTACAGATACGGCTGGTAAATTGGCAAATTGGTTAGAGCAACATCCAAAAGTCGAAAGAGTTCTTTATCCAGGGCTTGAGAGCCACGCAGACTATGAACTTTGCAAGAAGGTTATGGATTCACCAAGCACTATGGTTTGTTTTGAGGTAAAGGGGGGAGATGAAGCGGGCCGCAAGTTAATGGATAATTTGAATCTCGCCGCACAGGCGGTTTCACTAGGAGGTGTTGAATCACTGATTTCTATGCCTTGTTCCACGACCCATGTTTCTTGGAAAGTAGAGGATCGTCTTGCAGCAGGGATTGGACCTGGTTTTGTGCGTTTCTCAACTGGTTTAGAGGATGCAGAAGACTTAATCTCTGATTTCGAGCAAGCCCTGAATTTACTTTAGTCCCATAGAGATAATAGCCCTCTTTTCTTGGAGTATTGTGAAGTATTCAATCAGGTTACTTACAGCAGCATCGCTTAACGAAAAAATTGACGGTAAAGAGCGGACGATGGTCTATCTTTTTGGGACGACGGAAGAGGGCGAATCAGTCGCCGTTCGTACTCCCCTCCTAATGCCTTACTTTCAGGTAGTTGAACCTACTAAGGATATTTTAGAGACATTGGATCAGAGAGATGATGTTGAGAATCTTGAATCTCAGGAATTATGGGTAGACGGGAGCGTTAAAAATTGTACTAAAATCACTACAGCTCACCCTGGAAATGTGCCTAGAATAAGGGACTGGATTCGTAACAATGGATTCAAGCCTCTAGCGGCAGATATTCCTTTCCATTATCGTTATTTGTACGACAATGATATTGGTGGATGTATAACTGTAAAGGGGGAAGAGATAGACAAGGGAAATTGGAGTTGTAAAACAATAGATGCTTCTAAGATTACTTCAGCAGAAACCTTCGAATCAGATTTCAAGTTTCTCAGTTTTGACATAGAGAATTCAATCTACGAACGTACAATCTATTGTCTGAGTTATTGTGTTAAGAATTCCCAGGGTTATCTAGTTGAAGAAACTCTCCACGGAGAGGAGGAGAAGATTCTCAGTGACTTTGTCGAAGCTATATCTGACAACGATCCAGATATCATAACGGGGTACAACATTGATGGCTATGATCTTCCCCTTTTGGTAGAAAGGGCAGAGGTGTATGGAATTAAGCTGAATTTTGGTAGAGATGGAAGCCAAATGGAACAAAGGATGAAGAGATTCTGGAGAGTGCAAGGGAGAGTTGTGGCTGATGCTTGGTGGAATGTTAAACGTGAAGTTCGTCCTCGCCAAGAGTCACTAAATGCAGTAGCCAAACAGCTTCTGGGAAGGGAAAAACATGACGTAAATCCCAAGAAGATGGACGAAGAGTGGGCTAATGACTCAAAGAAGGTTATGGATTATTGCCTCGAGGATGCTAAATTAGCTTTAGAAATTCTTGAACATATACGCGTTGTACAGAAGTATCAGCACATCAGTTCCGTTTCCAAGTTGCCACTGGATGACGTCATTAATGGCATGACCTCCAATATGATAGATTCATTGATGATTAGATTCGCGGATTCAAAGGGTATCGGTGTCCCAATGACAAACCGTAGAAAGAGAACTGGCCACATTGAGGGAGGATACGTTCATACTTTGGATCCAGGTTTGTATGAGTGGGTCTGTGTTCTTGACTTCAAGTCAATGTATCCTAGTATCATAATCGATAGAAATCTCTGTTTTACCACAATGTCAGATGATGGGGAGATAGAGACTCCTCACGGCGTCAAATTCAAGAGTCCTGAACAGAAGAAAGGTCTGTTACCAGAACTTTTGGTAAATTTGATGGCAGATCGTGATTCAGCTAAGGAGCTTCAAGCCGCAGCCAAGACTGAGGACGAAGAGCAATATTATCGCCGTGTTCAAGAAGCAATCAAGATACTTATGAATTCAGTTTATGGAGTATTTGCTTCTTATTTCTACAGATTCACTAATTTGGATATTGGAGCTTCCATAACAGCCTATGCCCGCGATTATGTCAAGGACATATTGCAAGAATTGGAAAACGAAGGTTTAGATGTCATCTATGGAGATACAGATTCAGTGTTT
This sequence comes from uncultured archaeon, assembly GCA_964342795.1. GTDB lineage: Archaea > Thermoplasmatota > Poseidoniia > MGIII > CG-Epi1 > CG-Epi1. The sequence goes on from CAYFGG010000028.1 coordinate 8,012, forward strand.
TTCCGTTCACCTAATTCAGATTTGGAAGGGACTGTTGACTTCGGTCAGAGGATTGCAGAACGATACTCAGTGGGAGCTAAACAACTTGAATTTGAGAAGATTTTACAGCCGTTTTTCTCTCACGGAGCCAAGAAGAGATACGTTGGCAAGCAAGTATGGCCTAAGGAGGGCATGCTGGTAAGAGGCTACGAAACCCGCAGAACAGATTCTTTCCCAGTACAGGTCTGGGCACTGAAAGACATATTTGCAAAATTGATGGATCGTAACGTCGATGATGCACTGGAATCATCTCTTGAATGGGTAACTAAGACGTCAATGGGAGAGGTTGAGAAGCACAATCTAGTGATATCCAAGACTGTTAATCTTGAAAGAAAATATGTGAATGAGGATAATCAAGCACATTTACAAGCTTACAAGAAATACATAGAGACGGGTAGACCATTTGTTAGTGGTATGAAAATTTCATTTATAGTCACAAATGCTAGTGTAACTCCAATGGTCGTTGAACCCTATATTCCTGATGAGGAGTGCCCTGAACCTGATTACAATTATTATGCAGATAGACTGGCTAAATCCCTTTCACGTGTAACAGAAGTCTTTGACTGGGACGAGAAGGCACTGAAGAAAGGCAAGAGGGAGCCAAAACAACAGACGCTTTTCTGATGTCAAAGATCGAATATCACAGTGAAAGCCGGGAATGGTATATTGCAGCAGGCATTATACTCTCAGTAACCATCATTTGCTATTTGTTCCTTGAAAAATATATTTCCCCCTCTCAGGACCAGAACTTTCCTCTTTTCAGTCAAGCTATAGATCTATCTTTTCTTCTTTTAGGATCCTCTGGGGCATTTCTTGTCTATCAAGGTTATCGTTTCAGGGAAGGAAAGGCATTTCTTTCGGAAATAGAAGGTGATAGAATAATAGTCGAGTTGGAAAAATTGTTCTTAGCCTCTAAATTTGATGTAAAGGAGACCTTGTGTGAGGCTGCCTTCAGCTTTGGATTATGGGCTCCAATAGGTAGATTGTCATTATCTTCTGGTGAGATAGAAATCAAAGAGATTTGGTTCTCAGCTGTTTTTTACAGAACGCAGATAGCTCTCCGTGGGGATTTTCCACAAGAGGTAATTGATGATTTTGTCTCTAATTCGGTTTGAATTCACCTAAACCAGAACTATAGTATACCAGAGGTTCAGCATCTTCATTAAAATTTCCTTGTTCAATTCTCCCAACGAATATGGTATGATCTCCTCCATCATACTTCTCAGTGGTTGTACATTCCATAGATGCTAGACATCCTTCCAAAAGTGGTGTTCCATTGTCTGTTATTTGATGTGGAAGAGATTTTACCAGTTCATTTTTGTCAACGTTTGGGTTTGCAAAATCCCAAGCTATTTTTCCTTGCTCAGAATTGCAGATATTTACTCCAAAAGTGGCAGTTTTTTCTAGTGATTCATG
>CAYFGG010000029.1:0-8549 GCA_964342795.1 uncultured archaeon
ACCTGCGCCTTACCAAGGCACCGCTATACCCCTTAGCCACGGTGGCTCTTTTTTTGCGACAAAGAGGGACTAAAAAGAGTTTATGACATTTTTTGACTCAAAATGGGCCACCGGTAATCTATTACACCCTTCGCTAATGCGTAGGGGATAACGTTTCGGAAAACATGGTAAACTACATTACTGATAGAGTAAGCAAAGAAGAAGTACTTGATGGATTTGAACCACTAGTTCAAAAATGGTTCAACAGCAAATTTGATGACCTTACTCCACCACAGGCAATGGCCGTTCCATTAATCTCCAAAAAGGAAAATGTACTGGTCTCAAGTCCCACAGGTTCGGGGAAAACACTTACTGCATTTCTGAGCATCTTGAATGATTTTTTCAGGATACATCGGGAAGGTGAACTAGAGACTGGAGTTCATGCAATTTATGTATCACCACTGAAAGCACTGGCCAATGACATAGATAGGAATCTCAAGCAGCCACTAGACGAAATGATAGAACTTGCTGAAGGACTGGGAGTCGATATCCCAGAAATCAGCGTAGCTGTCCGATCTGGAGATACTTCTCTTAAAGAAAGAGCGAGAATGGTAAGGAAACCACCACACATCCTAATCACCACGCCGGAAAGTCTAGGTTTACTATTATCATCGAAAAAATTTAGAGGACATTTTCAGAAGACTAGATACATAATATTGGATGAGATCCATGATTTAGCAAATAACAAAAGAGGGACACATCTGTCTCTTTCTGTCGAAAGATTGGCCCAGATAATTGACAAAGAACCTGTGAGAATAGGGCTATCTGCTACACAGGCTCCAATTGAAGACATAGCTGGTTTCCTAGGTGGATACAGTGGTGGAAAGCCAAGGCCTGTGAATATCGTGGATGTAAAGGAAAGAAAGCACCTTGATTTAAGGGTCATCTGTCCGGTAGATAACCTAACTCTTCATTCCACCGAAGTGATTAATTCGAAGATGTACGATCTCTTGGTTGACCTAGTTAATGATCACCGAACTACTTTGATTTTCACCAATACCAGAGCCGGCACTGAATCAATTGCAATGCAATTACAGGAAAGAGGTGTCGAGAAGCTAGCGGCTCACCATGGTTCATTGTCTAAGGAAATGAGGTTAGACGTTGAACAGAAACTAAAGGCTGGTGAAATGGATGTTGTAATTTCGTCAACAAGTTTGGAATTGGGAATTGACATTGGATATGTGGATCTTGTAGTTCAAATTGGGTCGCCTAAATCAATCGCTAAAGGATTGCAAAGAATTGGTAGAGCTGGACATGCTCTTAGGGCCATTTCAAAAGGTCGGTTAGTGGTTTTTGACTCTGATGATTTGATTGAATGTGCAGTTCTGGTCAGATCTGCTTATGGTGGTCATATAGATAGAGTGTCTGTTCCAGAGAAAGCAACCGATGTTCTAGCACAGTCAATAATCGGAATGTCGCTTGATCGCAAGTGGGATAGTGATGAAATGTATGAATTAGTGACTTCAGCCTATCCATATCGTAATCTATCAAAACCAGATTTTTTAGAAGTTCTTGATTTCCTAGGAGGAGATTCACTTGAGAATCATGGAGTGTATCCGAAGATATGGTATGACAAAAAGTCAAAGGAAATAGGAATCAAAAGAGGATCGCGGCAGATCTACAATATGAATATTGGAACAATTCCTCAAGAGATAAATTATGCAGTTGTTCTTGAAGGACGTGGCGTACAGTTAGGTAATTTATCAGAGAAATTTGTAGAGAATCTATCTAAGAATGACATATTCGTCTTGGGTGGAAGAACCTATCAATTTCTGGAAACAAAGCGTTCCACAGTTGTTGTAAAAGATGGTCTTGGTAGAAAACCAACCGTACCGTCTTGGTCTGGAGAAATGTTGCCTAGGTCCTTTGATCTATCAGAGGCTGTGGGGAAATTCAGGGCTGAGGTAGAAGAGAGACTTGGGGAGCCTGAAGAGAATATAATTGACTGGTTAGAAGAAGAATTCCGGTTAGATAAGGGCGCAGCAAAGACCATAATATCTCATCTAGATGAACAAAAGAAAATCACTGGCTTCGTGCCTTCTGATAAAAATCTGATGATAGAAGGTTATGTCGATAATCGGGGCCGAAGTGGTGCAATTTTCCATTTCCCCTTTGGAAGAAGAGTAAACGATGCACTATCCAGAGCCTTTGCATATCAACTTGGTAAAGAAATTGGTAGTAGTGTCAGAATATCTCTCAGTGACGACGCCTTCTTGCTAACATTTCCTAACAGGATGGCCATAGAGGGATTGGTGGAACGTTTGATGCCAAATGTACTTGAACCGCTGCTAAGAAAAGCAATCAAGAACACTGAGATATTTGCTCAAAGATTTCGCCACTGCGCAAATCGTTCATTCATGGTTTTGAGAAACTATAAAGGACGAGAAATCTCACTTCCAAGACAACAATTGAGGACATCACAAGTTCTAGAAGCGATAAATGAAGTTGATTCCTTCCCTATGCTTGAAGAGGCATATCGTGAAATTTTATACGATGCATTTGACATAAAAAATGCGCAACTCGTAATTAATGAAATCAAAGAAGGAACTAGAAAGATAGGATATCGGGGATATGAGCCAATACCTTCTCCACTCTCTCACTCTCTGATTCTTTCCGGTCTCAGTGACATTGTTCTCATGGAAGATCGTTCTGCTCTCCTCAGAGAGTTACATGCCCAAGTTCTTGGAAGAGTATTAGAGAAAGGGGATGGAGACAAACCGAGATTTGAAAAAGATTTGATTGATAGTTATTTCAATGAGAAGAGACCCATTATAGGAACTAGGGAGGGTGTGATACAAGCTATTCGCCAGATTGGTGGAGTCTACCTACTCAATGACAGGGGAAAGTCAGTCTATCGAATGTCAGATATGGCAAGTTCTGAAATGCAAGATTTGTGTCAAGACATGATAGATGAAGGTACCGTTGAATCTGTCTGGACTGGAGACAAAGACGCTCTTTACGTTACTCCTGAACTAGTTCCATACTACAAACGAATATATGGTTCAGAGGAAAAGTTATCAAAAGAGGCCGAGAAGGCATATAAGAAGCTCAAAGGAAGAAAGGATATAAAACCAAAAAAGATTAGTGATGAATTAGAAAAGAGTTATCTTATTCGCAGAGATGGTGAAAAGTTCGCTAAGAGAGATATAGAAAGTAGTGCATCATATGAAAAATCATTAGATTATCTTATCACAATGCACATTGGATTCGTGGGGCCACAAGCTATAGAAGAAATTGCTCTTGAACTAAGATTGTCAGAAGAAGTTGTTGGTCAATCTCTCTATGATTTAGAAGAGAAGGGGATTATTCAAGGTGGAAATTTCGTGCTTGGTCAAAGCACACCTCAGTATCTAATGGCTGAGGATGTTATCTATCTAGAGGCTCAAGCACATGGAGATGTTGATGTCGTACCGGAAAAAATTCTAAGAGAATATATTGATTATAAATTGTTCAGAAAATTCTCGAGCCTGCAAACATTGTTTGATCAGCATAGTGATGTTTCATCCCCAAGAACAGTATTTCATAGATTAGAGGAACCAGATTTAGAAGAATGGTGGGAATGGAGAGATTCTGATGCGATATTACAGGGTAGATTCTCAGGTGGAAAACTGAGATATGTTCCAGCCAACAAAGTTGGCATGTATCAAGCACTGTTCAGAAAAGAACCTGAAGGTAAAGTACAAAGTTTGATTATCGACATGCTTAGAAGAAGTCCACCTGTGACAAAGAGCGAAATCACAAAGGAATTGGAACTAAAACCCGAATTAATCGATGGTGCACTCAGAACCCTTGAAGAGAATCTAATGATCCATCGTTACAACCGTAACCGTAACCCGTGGACAACACATAACCGTTACAGACTTCTCACAGAATATGAATCTCCTGAAGAACCCGAAAAGAAACTGGTGATAGATGTTCTAAGAGGCATGGGTCCTCTAACATTCGCGGAGTTGAGAAGAGAATGTGGAATGCCTCTCAATGTGACCAGAAGTATTCTGAACCAGTTACAAGAAGAGGAAATCGTCTCAAGAATAGTTGTTGTGGGTGCTACAAGGCTCTTCACTTATTGTTTGACTGAAGAAGTAGAAACCATAAGAAATACCAAGGAAAAGAGAAAGGCTCGTGTTATTTCTTGGAGAGACCCATTACTAACGCATATCAGAAGGGAAATGTACGCCAACTATGGTGAAGCTTGGACACATCCTGTGGTCTTAGGAGGGATGGTAGCTGGCTACATGGAAGCATGGGCTATGTCTGGACTATTAGATGTTAGAGAAATCGTGCTAGATGAGAACATAGAGATTGAAGCGTTCCTAGATGCACTGGATGAATTTGCAAAATATCAAGAAAACTTTCACAGTAATATCATCAGAATCAAAGTTTTTGCTGGAACTAAAGTGGAGGAACTAGACTCTTCAATAGTAGAGAGATTTGAGAAGAAAGGATATCAGAGAATAAGAGGATGGTTGGTCAAAGGGCCCGTGATAAATCGCTTTTACCAAGAACGAGAAATATATGGGTATCTACTTTGGAAGCAGAGAATCCACCCTGAAAGAAGGTTCAAAAATGCCACAGAAGCGTTCCGAGAAATGGGAGGTGTACGCTCGGAGTACGAGCTATCACTGAGAATTCAAGGGAGATTCTTCCATCCAAAAGATTACGGAAACGAAATGGAATTGGTTCAGGGAGTGATGATACCAAGTTACTCAACTTACTGCACAGTAAGGGATGCTATAATCTATCGTGACGCGCGAAATACGCCTTCTGAAGCGGAAGATAGAAGACTTCTAGCTCTGGCCATTGACTCAAAAGGCATTCCTCGCGAAGAACTATACAGAAGAAGTGGCATGGATCCTGATTCATTCAAACAGTCATTGGCTAGGTTGTACCAATCACTAAATCTTGTTAGGACTACAAGAGGAAATTATCGAACTTTACCGGTAAACAGAATCTATGAAGTTGATGAGGCGAGATTCAACGTTGTCAAGAGATTGATACTGGCTTTTGGAATTGTATCTGCCGAAGATCTCGGAATGTTGCTTAAGGGAGAGATACCTATGGCTGAACTAAGAAAAATACTTTCGGAACTCGAAGATGATGGAACTCTAGTGAAAGGGTTCTTGAAGGAAGGAAGTGAGACTTTGTACTGGATTATCAAAGATGATTTAGAAAGGGTAAAAGGACATCTCTTCCAGGGAAGTTTCATTCTAACCCAAGCTGACAGGCTATCTCATTATCTTAGTGAGGATGTTAAGCAGAAATTCGGGTTGGGAGCATGTAATGTAATATTTAGTTCAACGAGACCAACGGGTGCATTCAAGATGTCTAAGAGAGGAAAAGATGTGGTCATAACTGAATTTGTAGGTGGGCATCAAGAAAGACATGTAATTGATGCTTGGTGCAGACAATGGAGATTGAACCTCGAATGGGAACTGAAAACTGATGAGAAGGTTGTGGTCTAGAGGAATTCTCTGTAAACTAAATTGGGCAATTCTGTATGTATTCTGTGAACTTGATCCTTGGATAGAACATTGCTCTCAAGTGCTTTCTGTGTCTTACGAGGTACCGTCTTAGGGCCCATGACTGCTCCCGGGCGTTCGGGATCGTCAAGATAATCTGTCTCTAACATAAATTCCGAAGCTGCTGAACTTTCTATGTTTGTAGAGGATGAAATTAAGGAAACGACAAGCCCACTTGGATTCTCAAGAGCGGCTGGTCCTCCATAATGCTTTACCAGTCTGGATTTTGGAAAATTGGCTTTGTCTGCTATTCTAGAAAGATCTGCCATTACCTCTGGAGTCCCTGATTCTGTGTGCAAGACAACAGCTGCATCAACGTCCTTAGCCCTAGATAGTGATTCTGTCAGAACATTATTTGACAATTCCCATGTGGATTCATCCACTTCGAAATGAGGACGGCCCAGTTCACCTAATCCTACTGTCTTGTTCTCATCAACCAAAGACGTACAGTAATCAACTGCGTCAAGATATATGTTTGTCCCTTTCGAATTGTCACTAGATTCAACAAGTTTCAGTAGCTCAATGGGATGAGGAGCTGCGACCACCGCAACTTTTGCGCCCACCCCCCTTGCTTTATCGGCTAATTTCAGAGTTGTAGAAACTTGCTTTTTGAAAGAATCTATCTGTTTCCAAGGACCATATGGCTTGTGTACCAGAACAAGACGTGTCCCTCCTGCCTTGATGAAATCCTTGACTGCTAACTCCTTTCTACCCGACGGGTCCAAATGAAAATGATTGTCGGTTATCTCCACAATATCACAGTTAGATAGGCACGTATAGGCTTTACTCATTTTTCGACACAAAATTTATATCGTGCTTTGGCTGGATTAGAGCCTGACATGAATGCTGTAAGAAATATAACCTTAGCGACGTTGCTACTAGCATTTAGTTTTTTCCTAGCGGGAGCTGAAGCTGACGATCCTGATTTTGAATTCCGAGTTGAGGACTCAACTGGTGGAACAGGAAATGTTGATCTTACAGAAACATTACCTTTGAATGTGTCAATAGAGAATTTCATAAATGATCCTCGTGAATTTGAATTGGTGATAACCAATAACGGAGACCTACAGAGCAATGGATTGAATGCTTGGTGGAGCAACAATGGTAACAGTGACATGTCCTCAAAGTCTCAACAATTGCCTGCAGTTGATGTTGGTGATAGTGAAACACTGGAAGGCATAATCGTTTCTATTGAGGCAACCGAAAATGCGCTTTATGGCAGTTTCAATGTAAATCTAAGATGTAGGGACAATGATGAAAGCGACCCTGCCTCAACAGAACAAACGATCCAACTTACTGTGAATGTAAATCAGAATGCTTCTGTTTCAGTAGAGATATCGGAAGGGGGTTCAAATGAGGGTTCGGTCGAGATCAATGGGGAAACAACCTACCAAATTCAGATTAACAATGATGGAAACCGAGAGGACACAATAAGTCTTGGAATCTCATCTAATAACTGGGATGCCTCGTTCAGTGAAAATTCTGTTACAATAGATCCTTTTTCAAGCCAAGTTGTGACTTTGACCGTAAGCTCTGATAGCAGTGTGGATTATGGCGAAAGTGACACACTTACTATTACTGCCACCTCCGGAAACTCAGGTGATGCTCAGGGAACATTGGATGTAACTACTTTTGTCAGAGTTCAGTATGGTCTTGGGTTAGAAGCTGTAACCGCAAGTGCTTCAGGTGAACCTGGAGGCACCGTATTGTTCAACTTTCAAGTATTGAATAAATGGTCAGATAGTGTGAATTTTGAGATTACCAAAAAAGATTGGTACAGAGGTGAATCTGCCTGCCCATGTAACGGATGGGGATTCACTGATGGCACAGGAACTCTTGATTCATTTGAAGAAAAAATGACTTCCAGTTCCGAAAGTGTCAGAGTTACAATCTCTTCAAGTGCTGATGCAGGAGAGGTTGTGACGATTGTTGTTGTGGCCAAGGTGAGTGATGACAGTGATGGCGAGGGTGCTGTTGAAATAGAAATAGAGATTAAAGTTGAAGGTGAGTATAGTTTACAACTACTAGTACCACCAACAGAATCGCAACTCCAAGCTGCAGACATCATAGATGTTGTGCCTAATACACCAAAAACTCTTTCCCAATATGTATCAGTGAAAAACCTTGCTAAGGTGAATGACCTAGTAACAATAACTGTAGAATGGGAAAGTGGAGGGGAAGACTGGGATGTCAACACACCTAATGCAATTGAACTCACATCAGCAGGATCATCAGGTGATGAAAAAGGACTGTTCATAGATGTAACTGCTCCTGTTAGTGCTGTTGGAGGACAAGCAGTACTCAAGATAAGAGCTGAATCGGGAGGGAATCCTAGTGAGTACGCAGAAACCACGATAACTTTCAATGTTAACAGCGTAGCAAGCGGAACCGGACCCGAGACAGACCAACTTTCTGAAGAGAGTGATTTTCCTATAGATCCAATCTATTTAGTTTCAATAGTTCTGATAATCGGACTTGGAAGCGCTGCTGTCTTTGGATTACAACAGAAATCCAAGGGAGCATTTGGAGGATCTGAACAGAATGTTGATGATTTCAGTGATGAATGGGCTGGTATGGGTGATGCTGGGACTCCACCTCCTGCCGCACCTCCACAACCTCAAGCCCCTCCACCAGCTGCCCCTCCAGTTGCGCCACCTCAACCACAGGCACCACCGCCTCCTGCTGCTGCGCCTCCACAACCGCAGGCTCCCCCAAGCACTGCAGCTATTCCAGAGACGGCACCGCCTCCTCCACCTCCTGCCGCACCTCCACAACCTCAAGCCCCTCCGCCTGCTGCCGCACCAGCACCACCTACGATTCTAACTGTGACCGTACCCGAAGGTGTAATGGCCGGGCAACAGATACAGATCAAAGCACCTACTGGGCAATTAGTGAATGTCAAGGTCCCAGAAGGATGTGGACCTGGATCGCAGTTCAAAATACAGATTTAAGCAGGCGTGGTCTAGTCTGGTATGACTAGGGGTTTCCAAC